>JBFZDM010000100.1:0-2725 GCA_041307365.1 Chromatiaceae bacterium
GACTTGCTTCAGCAATTCTTGGCCCTCGCCCCCTATGGGGAGATCGCCGCGAAGGCCAAGAACGCCCGCCGCCGTCTCGCCCAGCAGACATTCCGGGACGGGGGGCGTGGCACGCTGCATATGGATGCGGTCATGTATTGTCTGGAAGAGCTGAAGAAGTTCCAGGGCCTGTGCCAGGCTGAACTGGCCCCCATCCTGATGGAGATCGCGACCCTCGGTCAGAAGGGGCTGCCGGTCAATGACCCGACGCAAAAGTACCGACTGCGGTCCCTGTCCGGGGAGTTCACCGCCCTGCAACTCGTGTGTCTGTTGCAGGTCGGCATCAAGCAGTTAGACCCCAGTCAGGGTTCGAGCTTCGATATTGACAAGGAGTATGAGGCGGCCTTGGCGGTATATCGGAATAAGGGCTCAACTCCTACCACCTAAATCCTGCAAGTAACCTCCACAAGTGCCCTGAACCCCACGCGGACAGGAGGAATATCAATGGTACCCGACTGGCGGGTGTCCCTCCCGCCATCGCCTACCCCGGATTTCCCGTCCCGCCCGGGCCTGGCAGGGCGCCAGGTGCCTTCATGGACCCCGTTAGCCGGCGCCCTGGCAACGCCCGCCGGTGGGCGCCCCGTGGGCACCCGAAAAATACGCGTGGTCGTGCCGCCGGTACGGCGGCGGATGCTCAGGCGGGGTTGCTCAGGGCCAGCCAGTCCTGCCACACCTTCGCCGCCAAGGGTGGAGATACCAGCTTCAGGCGCAGTTGGTTCGCCCCGGTGAGCAGTTTGCCGGCGACACGGATCAGGTGCAGACGGATGCTCTGGGGTTCCCAGCGTTGCAAGGTGGTATTGCCGCTGAGGAGGGCCATCCAGCGCAGGGTGTTGTAGGCCAGGACGGCGCACTGGAAGAGGGCGGCATTGGCCAGGAACTGATCGGTCTTGAGGTGGGCCAGGCCCATCTGGTTCTTGGCCTCCTCGATCCAGGTCTCGGCGGTGGCGCGCTGACTGTAGGTGCGATGGGCCTGCCAGGGGCTGAGCGGTTCGCTGCTGACGTAGCAGAAGGCGTCATAGGGTTGCGCCACCGGCAGGAGTTCCGTTTGCGGCGCGGCGGGGGCGGCCTCACCGGGGCAGCGGACCGCCAGGAAGAAGCGCGGGCACGACCAGCCCTGGGCCAGATGGGTGAACTCGCATTGCTCCCAGCCCGGTTGATGGCGCACCGGCGCCCAGTGCTGCTGGGCCAGGAGGGCGTCCAGGTTTCTCAGCTTGACCTTGATGAGGTAGCCATGGCCGCGCTGATCCAGGTGCTCGAGCAAGGCGCCATCGAAGAAACCGCTGTCGGCGCGGAGGACGAGGCGCTGATGGGCGGGAAACTGGGCCAGCACTTGTTCCATGAAGGCGACGATGCCATTGCTGGTATAGGCGCTGCCGGTGCGCAGCCAGGCCTGGACGATCTCCTTGGTCGCGGTGCAGAAGACCAGCAGGGGGTGATAGGACAGGGCGCCGCGTTTGTGGGGGTTGTAGCCCTTGGCCGCCCCTTCCTGACGACCATAGACGGTCTTGACGGTGGAATCCGCATCGAGCCACTTCTGCGTCTGGAGGCCGATGCGCGAGCGCCCGACCTGTGCGGCCCGCGCCCACACCCGCTGGCGCAGGACATGATTCAGGGTCTCCAGTTCGCTGACGTGGCGTTCGCGGACTTCCTTGAACAGTCGCCCGAGGGTGGTTTCATCCGGTACCCGTTGCCAACCCGCCAGGCGTCGCAGCACCTGATCACTCCACAGGGCCACGCATTGGCTGAGGCTGCGGGCGCCGCCAATCAGGCCGATCATGATCAGATAGGTGGCATCGACCAGGCGATAGACGGCGTTCGCGTTCCGCGCATGACCCACCTGCTGCTGAAACAGGGTGCTGAAACCCAGGTGGTCCAGAAACTGGATCACCGGGGCCAGACCCCCCTGACTGGTGTGCACCGGACCCGCCTCGCCATAGTGGATCTTGGGCGCTGCGCCACGCGCCGACCGGCCGCCGTTTGTGCTATTTTTACTCATGGAAAGGGTGACTCCTCAGGCTGATGCATTCAGCGTTTAACTCACTGAGGAGTATACCCTTTCTTGTTTTCAGCGTCCTGTGCTTGCAGGATTTAGGTAGCACTTTACCGGATTGGGAGGCATCTGTGGGGGACACCCTGAATAGGTGGTCTCCCGGGTCGGGTGGCGTCTGGCGGGGGACGCCGTGTATCCATCCCTGGAGGCTTGACAACCGCATCCATGCGGTTGACACCCCCGCCAGACGCCACCCGACCCTCCCTCATCCGTCCGACCGAAAACGGAGATGCCTTGGGTGCCCGAAATCGGAAATGCTCTGGGTATCGTTAAAGGGGAGAACCGAATCCGGATGACCGACGCAACTGATTTGATCACGCGCGCGGCGCGGCTGCTCGACCGCTTCGAGGCCCTGCTGCCCAACCTGCCCGCCAAGCCCGACTGGGAGGCCCAGGCCTTCCGCTGGCGCAAGGAGGGCGGTCGCGGCTATTTGCGCGCCCTGACCCACCCCCAGCGGCTGGCCTTGGACGACCTGCTCTGCCTCGATCGGCAGAAGGCCGAGATCCTGCGCAACACCCGTCAGTTTCTGGCGGGGCGCGGCGCCAACAACATCCTGCTCTGGGGCTCGCGGGGGACCGGCAAGTCATCCCTGATCAAGGCCATCTTCAACGAGCTGCGCGACCGGGGCCTGTGCCT
>JBFZDM010000109.1:0-9031 GCA_041307365.1 Chromatiaceae bacterium
TTCATGGCCATAGGCAAAGGCCAGCACGGGGGCCTGGGTATCCAGCCCACTCAGGGCAAGGCGCAGCTTGGCATTATCGAAGGCAATGGGTTCTTCCCCCGGCATGGCGAAACCGAAACGGTGGCTGGTCAGGCCGACCTCGATGCCCCTCAAGAGGGGTGGCAAGGGGTCCTGGCTTGCGGTGATTGGAGTATCTGTTTCCAGGAGATGGGACAGGGAGGACTGGATCAGGGTTGGGATATTGAGCCCCTCACCCGCGATCAGGAGGCTTGCCTCGCCGATGGAGGCCCGGTTTCCCTCCGCTATCAAATCCAGCCCCTTGATGCCGTACTGGACACGGAAGTCTTGGGTGGGGGGCTGCCCCCCGCCGGGCGCGGCAAAGGCAGCAAGGCTGAATTCACCAAGTCGCAGGCCGCCCCCTGCCTCCTTCAGATCCAGGGCCAGATCGCTCAACGCGAACTCGCCCTGGGTCCGGCCAGCCGCCATCAGATAGGATTCCACCAGGGTGGGCAGTTCGGCCAACAGGGCCGCGGGTTCCAAGTCCTCCAACCCTGCCAGCCGCGCCGAGACGCTCTCGAGGGCATCAAGATCCATGTCGGCATAGCCGACGTCCAGACGCAGGCCGCCCAAGTGTCCCAGTTCTCGATTCGCGGTATCGCCCAGCCTCAGATCATCCAGCCTGAGACGCAAGCCACCTCCCCAGCGTCCTGCCGCGTCGGGAATCCACTCCCCTGAAAGGGTCAATCGGCCGAGACTCAGGCGCTCGGCGACTGGGACCTCTTCGGCCAGGGCCAGGGCCGGCTCCTCGAGTCCCAGACCCTGATGCAGAGCCCCAAGCCTGGGGTTGGCCAATCGTTGAAAATCCAATCCCTGGAGCCGAAGATCGACGGCCGTCATCAGGCCGGAACCGGGATCGATGTCGAGGGCAAAGTCGCTTTGCGCCATGCCCAGCCAGGCCGTCTCGGTGCCGGTCCCATCGCGGAACAGGAAGGAGGCGGGCCAATCGACCATGAAGCGCCAGGTGCCGGTACTCGGATCGACTGGCCGGGCCTGGATAGCGAGGGTACCGAGGTCGACCTCAAGGTCCTCGGGGCCACCCATCCGGTCTCCGAGGCGAGCAAAGGGCAGCCAGAGTCGCACGCTGCCATCGAGGGTCTCCGTAAAGGCAATATCCCCGCCTAGGATAAAGCCAGAGTCATCGCGCAGACCCGCCTGGATGGCGGCGACGACATGGGCCGCCTGACCGGATAGAGGGGGTGGGGCCAAGGGATCTCCCTGACCGTCCAGCCTGGCAAGCCATAGGCGGCGCACACCCTCCGCCGCTCCGGACTCGCTGACACCGGCTGCCATCACGCCGCCATCCCGGGCAAGTAATGCCGAGAAGGCATCCCATCCTTCACCACCGTAGGCGCGCACCCAGAGGGGCCTGCCTTCACCGTCGAGGCGGGCCAGCCAGGCGTCGCCAGCCTCCGTCTCCCCACCGAGCCACAAGCCGCCATCCGTGGTCACGGCCACGCCTTGGAGGGAGCGCGCGATCGGCACGCCGCCGATGGTCGGTTTCAGCCGCTGCCCCTCCCCGTCCTGAGGCTCGCCCTGGCCATCAAGCCGGCGCAACCAAACCTCCCTGGCCACGGCATCCTGTCCGGCGAGCAGGATGTCACCCTTTGGCAAGGGGACTATGGCTGTCGCGGCCCCGCTGCCCACCTCGCCGAAATGGCGCCGCCAGATTACCTGCCCCGAGGTATTGACTCTGGCCAGCCAGACGGCATGGGCGGGATCAGCGGATTCACCAGCGATAAGCCAGCCATCTCCGGCCGGGATCAGGACCCGTGCCGCCTTCGCCTCCGCCAGTTCCAGCCGCCACCCCACCGAGCCATCCAGCGGTACCGAGAGAATTAAGGCGGCGGCCTTGCCGTCGGCATGCAGGACTTGACCGACGGCCAGGACCCAACCCGGCTCGACCATGGCCACCCCCACTAGCCGTTCAGTGGCGCCCGGGGCTTGTCCAGGGTCGGACGAGAGCCGCGACCAAAGCGGCTCGCCGGCGACATCCAGGGCGATAAGGAATCCCGGCCGGTTCTGGCCCAGACTGCCCGCCACCATGGCGCCACCATCCGGCAAGGCAGTTATCGCCTGGAGTTCGATATCAAACGGAGCGGAATAGATCCGTGACCAGACCGGAAGACCCAGCCGATCATGACGCGCGATCCAGAGTTCGCGTCCGGAAGGCCCCTGCACGTTACCCGCCAGGGTGTAACCCCCGTCAGCCATTGCCGCCAGACAGGACCTTCCGGCACCCGCATCGACTTCTCCCCCAGGCAACCCCCGGCCTATTAGCGTCATGCCCGGCGCCCCGGACCAGGTCCTGGGTGTCAGCGGGATGCCGCCATCCCCTTGGGTCACGCCAGGTTGCGCCCAAGCGAGAAGGGGTAGAATGGCCAAGCCGGCAAGGCGGATCAGCCAACCGCCCAGATAGGATGGGGACCTGGTCATAACGACTCCTGATGGAAACGATAAAGGGAGGCTCATCTTGCGTCATCGGCCAGCAATTATCATCCGTTACCCAGATGCTCATGAGGCATGGCCGCCAGGAATTAAGGCGCGTGCCCTCGACCTTGCGGCGCCGATCTGTCAAGCTTTGCCGGGTTTCGGTCAGTGTTCTGAGGAGGGCGGTCGAGATCCTTGCCCCGGTCGGGCTCGCTAGAAGCGATTGCGTATATGAATATCCACACCTTCAGCCATATCAATCTCCAGACCCTGGATCAGGCAGTGGACCTGGTGCGCGTCAACAAGCTCGCCGACGGTTCGAGAGAAGCGGCCTTTGTGCGCGCCTATCCGGCCCTGATGGAGGCGGCGCGTGCAACTCTGCGAGTGGAGGATGCCTTCTTGCTGACGGCGACCTTTGCCCATGGCTGGATGCCAGCCAGCCTCCGCCTGGATCCCCGCCATCTTGACGCGGCAGTCCGGGCCTTCGGTCTGGCGCGCTCCGCTAAGGCAGAATTCTCACTGCCGGGGGTAGATGCCATCGCTGCTTGTCTCCAATCCCTGGTGGCCGCCTCAAAGGTGCTGCATTTCGCCGCCCCCGCCGTCTATCCCACCTGGGATGCCCGCATCGAGCGCTTTCGTCGGGGCCAGGCGCCAACCGACTACCACATGGCCCAGACCGCCAATTACGCCGCCTATGTCAGGGATATCCATGACGTCAAGCAGGAGGACGGGTTCCTTGGTTTTCACCTTGATTACTGCATGAACTACCAGGAGCGCCTGCGCCAGCTCGCCATACCGCCCTATCCCCTCACGGACATGCGAGTGATCGAATCGGCGGTCTGTGAGATCATCATTGCCCAAGGCGGACATACTTGAGTGAATGCCAGGGGCGAGAGCCCGAGGACCCCCATGCCAACTGAAATTTCCGAAGAAACTATACGGAACCTCCTCGGCGAGTTGCATGCCGCCCGGACCGAGGCCCGCCATCGAGCCCACCGCCTGCGGTTCATGACCCTGGCCTTGGCGATGGTAGCTGCCCTAGCCGGCTGGTCGACCCTTCATGCCTTGTCTAAGACGGAAACCCAGCCCCCGGCTCCCGCCTCCTCCGTGCCCACAAGTCCGGAAGCACGCAACAAGCAGCGGGATGAGCTCCTGGCCCTGCTGCCGGAAGACAAGCGGCATGAGCTTCAGACCTTCGCACGAGAGGCCGAGTGGCTGAATCAATATATGCACACCTGGGAGCCGGACCAGGCGGGGGCCGTTGTGGCCCTGATGCTATTTCGCATGACCAGCACCATGGGGACCATGCCGGCGATGGAGCAGCAGATGCGGATCATGAGCAGCCAGATGGCGGCCCTGCCCGCCATCGTCGCCGAACTGAACCAGATCAATGCCAAAATGAATGCCATCGCCGGGTCCATGGATTCGACCATGGGCCGGGCCGGACGCATGATGCCTTGGATGCCCTTCGCACCCTGAACCCAGGGCTCAGGCGTTTTTCAATCAGCCCCTGATAACAAGGGATGGTCCGCAATCCACGCGTGGCAAGCCCGCAAACCTGCCTGTTCTTGGATGAAATCTGGAGGAAGGGCCGCAGGGCCTGTTCAGGACAAATCCCTCTCTGTCTCTTTCTCCCCCACGCTGGGCAGGTTCTGATGCAACCCGGCCTTGCCGAGCAAATGGGCCGAGACGGGAGCCGTGATGAACAGAAAGAGGGTCACGAGGATCTCGTGCAGACTGATGCCCTCGCCCTGGTTGCTAAAATAGAGGGACGAGGCAATTAGCAGGCTGCCAACGCCGAGTGTCGTCGCCTTGGTGGGGGCATGCAGGCGGGTGTAGAAATCGGGCAGCCGCGCCAACCCCAGGGAGCCAATGAAGGTAAAGACAGCGCCGGCGAGGATAAGGAGGGAAAGCAGGATATCCAGCAACATGGTGAGCTACTCCCGGGGCCTATTCAATAATATCGCCGCGCAACAGATACTTGCACAGGGACACGGTGCCAACGAAACCGATGACGGCAATCAGCAGGGCGGCCTCGAAATAGAGGTCCGAGCCCAGGTGGATACCCGCCAGGATCAAGAGGGCGATGGTGTTGATGTAGAGGGTATCCAGGGCCAGGATGCGATCCGGGCCACTGGGGCCGATCAGGAGGCGCCAGAAGCTGAGGGCGGAGGCGGCAGCCACCAAGGCGAAGGCAATGGTGAGGACGATGGCCATCATGATTCGAATACCCTTTGCAAGGGGGCCTCGTAGCGTTGCTTGATCTCGGTTTGCATGGCCGCCGGGTCCCGGGCGTCTAGGGCATGGACGCGTAGAAAGCGGCGATCCGGGCTGACTTCCACTGACACAGTGCCCGGAGTAAGGCTGACGGTGTTGGCCAGCAGGCTGATGGTCAGCTCGCTCTTGACATCCAAGGGAACCAGGAAAAAGGTGGGCCTGAGTTTATCCGACTTGCCCAGGATGAGCCTGGCCACGGTCAGGTTGGCCAAGATGATGTCCAGCAGGACCACGCCAATGAAGCGGAGCAAGGTCAGGGGCCGGCGGAAATGGACGGTTTCCGGCCAGAAGCGCAGGGTAAAGAGTGGGATCAGCCAGCCGAGCAGGAGCCCGAGCAGGAGATGACCCGGTGCCAGGGTGTTGTTGAGCAGCAGCCACACTAAAACGAGGACCGGGGTCAGCCAGGGGTGGGGCAGCAGCCGCTTGAGCGCATTCATGGCTGGCCTCCCAGGACGGCGCGAATATAGAGTTGGGGTTGCAGCAGTTGATCGGCGATGGCGGTGGCCTGCGCTAGCCAGTACCCCGCCCAGAAGGTCAGAATGAGGGTCAAGCCCAGGAGGCCGATGGCGGGGCCCAAGGGGCTGGACGACGTCGCTACCCCAGCGCTCCCCGTCCAGGCGGCGGAACGGAAGAAAAGCAGACTGCCAGAGCGGGCCAGGGCGATGAGGCCCAACAATCCGCCCAGCAGAACGATCCCCAGGATCCAGGGCCAGCCCGGATGGGCCATGGCCGCCTGCAGCAGCAGGAACTTGCCGATGAAGCCCGACAGGGGTGGCAAGCCCGCCAGCAGGATGGCGCACAGGAAGAAGAGGGCGCCCACCAGAGGCGCCGCCGGGATATCGGGACCTGGTTCAAGACGGTCGGCAAGGGCGCCCCGCCCGGCGGCGATGCGCTCCGTCAAGAGAAACAGGGCGGCGGCGGCAAGGGTAGAATGGGGCAGGTAATAGAGACCGGCGGCGATGGCGTCGCGACTGCCGAGACCAAAGGCGATGAGCAGGGTGCCCACGGAGGCGATGACCAGATAGGCGGCCTGGTCAGTGAGACGCCGGGCGGCTAGAGCCCCCAGCAGGCCGACGAGGAGAGTGGCCATGGCCAGTGGGAGCAGCCAGGGGTCGATGAGACCGGTCATGGTCCCGGCCGGGCCGCTGAACAAGAGGGTCGAGACCCGCAGGATGGCATAGGCCCCCACCTTGGTCATGATGGCGAGCAAGGCCGCCACCGGCGCGCTGGCGCGGGCGTAGGTGGCCGGCAACCAGAGATGCAGGGGCAGCAGGGCGGACTTGAGGGCGAAGACACCAAAGAGTAGCAGGGCGGCGGTCCGCGCCGGCCCCAGGTTTTCCGCCGGGACCTGGTCCATGAGCAGGGCCAGATGGGCCAGGTTCAGGGAGCCGAAAAGGCCGTAGAAAAGGCCGGCGGCAATGAGGAAGAGGGAGGATCCTGCCAGGTTGATGACGACATAGTGCAGTCCCGCCTTGGTGCGGGCGGGGCCACCACCGTGGAGGACCAGGCCGTAGGAGGCAAGCAACAGAACCTCGAAGAATACTAAGAGGTTGAATAAATCGCCAGTGAGGAAGGCACCGTTGAGACCGAACAACTGCAACTGGAAGAGGACATGAAAGTGCCGGCCCTGGACATCGAGGCCATGGCAAGCGTGCCAGAGGGCGAATAAGGCCAGTAGAGCCGTGATCAGCAGCATCCAGGCCGCCAGCCGGTCCGCCACCATGACGATGCCAAAGGGGGCCGGCCAATTGCCTAGGGCATGGGTCAGGATGGCGCCGCTAGCGGTGGCATCCAGCAGGGCCAGGGCCAGCAAGACCTGGACCGACACGGACAGGAGCCCGAAAGCCCGTCGCTCCCGGAGATCCCGGCCGCGAAACAGCAGGAGCAGGATACCGGCCAGCAAGGGCACCAGGACCGGGGCAATCGCGAGATCGCTCATGGCGCCTCCCCGTCCACATGGTCAGTGCCCATTTCAGCACGGGCCTTGAGCGCCAGCATGATGACGAAAGCCGTCATGGCGAAGCCGATGACGATGGCCGTCAGCACCAGGGCCTGGGGCAAGGGATCAGCATAGCCCGGCAGGCCGGCGCCGATCACCGGCGGCCGGCCAATAGCCAACCGACCCGCGGCAAAGAGATAGAGATTCACACCATAAGACAGCAGGGTTAGGCCCAGCACCACGGGGAAAGTCTGGGCCCGCAGGAGTAGATAGACGCCGCTAGCGGTGAGCACGCCAATCAGGATGGAGAACATAGCTTCCATCAGTTGACCCTCCCCGTGCCCGTCGTATCCGGTTGGACGGCATTCCCAGGCTCCCGGGTGGCACCATGCATCAGGCCCAGATGGATGAGGATCAGCAAGGTCGCCCCAACCACTACCAGCCAGACGCCCAGATCGAAGACCATGGCGGAGGCCAGTTCGAATTCGCCCACCAGGGGCCAGTGGAAATGGCCGAATGTGGTCGTCAGGTAGGGATAGCCGAAGAGAAAGCTCGCCAGGCCGGCGAGGGTGGCGATGAGCAGGCCAGCGCCGATGATGGGGTGCATGTTGTCCGGCAGGCGGTCATGGGTCCAGGCCACCCCATTGGCCAGGTACTGCATGATGAGGGCAATGGCGGTGATGAGTCCGGCGATGAAACCGCCGCCGGGCAAATTATGGCCCCGCAGCAGAATGAAGACAGCCACCATCAGCGCCAAGGGAAGCAGGAGGCGGGCCAGGGAAGACAGAATGATGGGATGAAGATCCCAGTTCCAGGACCTTGCGGCACGGTCGGCGTCATTACCATCGAGCTTAAGGTTTTCCAGCATGGCGTAAATGGCCAGCCCCGCCAGGGCCAGGACCGTGATCTCGCCCAGCGTATCGAATCCGCGAAAATCCACCAGGATGACATTGACCACATTGTGGCCACCGCCACCCGGCACGCTGTTTTCCAGGAAAAACCCGGCGATGCTCTCATAGGGCCGGGTCAGTATGGCCCAAGTCAGGGCGCTCATGCCAAGCCCGGCGCAGAGGGCCAGTATCGCATCCCGGACGCGGCGAGTCCGGTTCGTCTCCGGGCGCGAGGTCTGGGGGAGGAAATACAGTGCCAGTAACAACAGGATCAGGGTTACTACCTCCACGGACAACTGGGTCAGAGCCAGGTCGGGGGCGGAGAACTTCGCGAAAATCAAGGAGGCCACCAGGCCAACGGCACCGAGGAGGATGAGGGCGACGAAACGCTGGCGGTGCCAGATCAGGATGGCAAGTACGGCGCCGGCCATGGAGAGACTAGCCACCAGACTGACGGCGTCGATGGGCATGATAGACGAGGACCCCATCATGGGTGATCCCGTTCCCAACCAACCAGAGGTCCCCAGGACCAGGGCCAAGAAGAGGAAGAGAGCCAGCATGCGTTGCAAGGAGCCTTTGTCCAGCCAACTGGTGAAACCCTGGGCAAAGCCCAGGAGGGCGTTGAGCGCCCGCTCGTAGCCGCGACGGAAATCGATGCGATCCCCAATGACATCGCACCAGCCATAGATGGGCTTGCGTGCCATGTAAATGAGGGTGCCGCCGGTCATGGCGATGATGCTCATGAAGACAGCGGGGCTGAAGCCATGCCAGATGGCCAGGTCATGAGCCGGCGGCGGCCCCTGAAGGACGGCGCCCACCGCCAGATTCAGGATAGGTTCCACCGTCAGGGCCGGCGCCATGCCCACCAGGACGCAGAGGACGACCAGGACCTCCACTGGCACCAGCATCCAGCGCGGCGGTTCATGGGGTTGCTTCGGGAGATCAAGGGGCTCCCCGTTGAAGAAGACGTCGTGAACAAAGCGCAGGGAATAGGCCACGGCAAAGGCCCCAGCGAGGGTCGCCGCGACCGGGAGCAACCAACCAAGCGCCATGGCTCCGCCGACCCCGGCGGCCTCGCCGAAGAACATCTCCTTCGACAGGAAACCATTGAAGAGGGGCACGCCAGCCATGGCCGAGGCCGCCACCAGGGCCAGGGTGCCCGTGTAGGGCATGTACTTCCAGAGGCCATTGATACGCCGCATGTCGCGGGTGCCTGTCTCGTGGTCGATGATGCCAGCGGCCATGAAGAGGCCCGCCTTGAAGGTAGCGTGGTTGATAATGTGAAAGACCCCAGCCACCGCCGCCAGCGGAGTGCCAATGCCGAATAGGACTGTGATCAAGCCCAGGTGGCTGATGGTGGAATAGGCCAGCAGGCCCTTAAGATCATGTTGAAAGAGGGCGATTACGGCACCGGTAAGCAGAGTCATCATGCCGAAAC
>JBFZDM010000117.1:0-3484 GCA_041307365.1 Chromatiaceae bacterium
AATGGGCGCGAGGCTCTTGTTATTTCAGTTGTTCTGATGAGCCTTCTAATCCCCCGACCCGGCGGCGACCTTGTCGGCCAGCCAGGCCCGGGGGGAGGTTGGATTCTCGGGGCTCGGGCCCTCTTCTATGACGCCCTGGGGCAGGGGATCCACCCAACCCTCCCATAATGGGGGCGATACTAGCGGGGATTGGGGGTGGCGGCAAGGGCAAAATGGCCCGTGGCATTGATACTAGTCAAAGGACAATGGCCATGGCGGGTTTGGTTAGGATTACCAAGGGTTATGCCAGATAAGGGGTCAAATGGACATCGTCTATCCAACCCTGGCCCCTGATTTGCTTAATCCGGAGTGGCGGGGAGACGGCCGATGGAGTAGTAGGCCAGCCCGCTAGCCTTGACGAGGCGGGGGTCGAAGAGGTTGCGACCGTCAAAGATCACCGGGCTTTTCAGGCGGGTCTTGATGGCGGAGAAGTCTGGGCCGCGGAATTGGTTCCACTCAGTGACTATTACAAGTGCGTCGGCGCCATCGAGGGCGGTGAGGGCGTCGTCCACCAGGGTCAGGTCGGGGCGAGCGCCGTAGATGCGATGGGCCTCTTCCATGGCGGCTGGGTCGTAGGCGCGCACCTGGGCACCGGCCTCCCATAGGGCCTCCAGCAGGCGGCGACTGGATGCCTCGCGCATGTCATCCGTGTTGGGTTTGAAGGCCAGTCCCCAGAGGGCCAGGGTACAACCCTGGAGATTGCCGGCGAAGTAATCCTGGATCTTGGCGAAAAGGACCTCCTTCTGGCGCAAGTTGACCGCCTCCACGGCGGCGAGGAGTTCGGCCTGGTAGCCAACGGCCTTGGCCGTGCGCTCCAGGGCCCGCACATCCTTGGGGAAGCAGGAGCCGCCATAGCCGCAGCCGGGGTAGATGAACTGGTAACCGATGCGGGGGTCGGAGCCGATGCCGACGCGGACCTTTTCAATGTCTGCGCCTACCGCCTCGGCGATGTTGGATAACTCGTTCATGAAACTGATCTTGGTGGCCAGGAGGGCGTTGGCAGCGTACTTGGTCAGTTCGGCCGAACGCACGTCCATGACCATGACGCGTTCGTGATTGCGGTTAAAGGGGGCGTAGAGGGCACGGAGCAATTCGCCGGTGCGGGGGTTGTCGGTGCCGACCACGATACGATCCGGACGCATGAAGTCTTCGATGGCGGCGCCTTCCTTGAGGAATTCCGGGTTGGAGACGACATCGAACTCCACTGTGACGCCCCGGGCGGCTTGGGCCTCGCGCAGGGTGGCGGCGACCTTGTCGGCGGTGCCGACGGGAACTGTGGATTTATCGACGATGATGCGGTAGGCATCCATGTGCTCGCCGATGGCGCGGGCGACGGCCAGAACGTGACTAAGGTCGGCCGAGCCATCCTCGTCCGGCGGGGTGCCAACGGCGATAAACTGAAAGAGACCATGGGCGACGCCCTTGGCCGGGTCATTGGTGAAGGTCAGCCGGCCCGCGCCGCGGTTGCGTTGGACCAGGGCCTCCAGCCCTGGCTCGAAGATCGGGATGCCGCCGCTATTAAGGAGGTCGATTTTGGCCGGGTCTATGTCAACGCAGAGGACACGGTTGCCGACCTCCGCCAGACAGGCGCCGGTCACCAGGCCCACATAGCCGCTGCCGAAAATGGTTACATCCATCGCAGTCTCCCCGTCTTGTGCCCCGCCGGGCGGAAAAAATACCGTGCGGCATATTAACAGCGAAGGGCGGCTGGGCGGGAGGGATTGGACCTTAAGGGCCTCGCCATGGGCAAGGTCGCTTACCTGCCCGTGATGAGCCCCCGATTGGATTTGACAGGCCCCGGCTCTGCCTAGTAAGATGCGGCGCTCGATTCGGAGGGGTTCCCGAGCGGTCAAAGGGAACAGACTGTAAATCTGTCGGCTCAGCCTTCGGAGGTTCGAATCCTCCCCCCTCCACCAAGTTGACGAGGCGATGCAGGCTCGCCGGGGTCGATGGCCGTATCCGCTTTCACCCTCGTCGCGTGGGTAAAAAATGCGCGGGTGTAGTTCAGCGGTAGAACCTCAGCCTTCCAAGCTGATGGCGTGGGTTCGACTCCCATCACCCGCTCCAAGCCTGAGCTAAATCGCCCATGTAGCTCAGATGGTAGAGCACACCCTTGGTAAGGGTGAGGTCATCGGTTCGATTCCGATCATGGGCTCCAACATGTCGCGTGCCGCTTGCCAGGCAGGCAAGCGCCGGGCGACGGATTTGCCATTTCTGACTTCCGGTTATTTTTCAGCATCTCGCGGGGATAAAGTCATGTCCAAAGCCAAATTCGAACGTAAGAAGCCGCACGTCAACGTTGGGACGATCGGGCACGTGGACCATGGCAAGACCACGCTGACGGCCGCCATCACCAAGGTCATGGCCGCCAAGTACGGTGGAGAAGTCAAGGCCTTTGACCAGATCGACAACGCCCCCGAGGAGCGCGCCCGTGGCATCACCATTGCCACCGCCCATGTTGAATACGAGAGTGCCGTGCGCCACTACGCGCATGTGGACTGCCCTGGCCACGCCGACTACGTCAAGAACATGATCACGGGCGCCGCCCAGATGGACGGCGCCATCCTCGTCGTCTCCGCGGCCGACGGCCCCATGCCCCAGACCCGCGAGCACATCCTGCTCTCCCGTCAGGTCGGCGTGCCCTACATCCTCGTTTTCCTGAACAAGGCCGACATGGTCGACGACGCCGAACTGCTCGAACTTGTCGAGATGGAAGTGCGCGAACTCCTCGACAGCTACGACTTCCCCGGTGACGATACCCCCATCATCACCGGTTCCGCCCTCAAGGCCCTGGAAGGCGACACCGGCCCCCTGGGCGCCGAGGCCATCCACAAGCTCGTCGAAGCCATGGACAGCTACATCCCGCAGCCCCAGCGCGACATCGACCAAGCCTTCCTCATGCCCATTGAGGACGTCTTTTCCATCTCCGGTCGTGGCACCGTCGTCACCGGCCGTATCGAGCGGGGCATCGTCAAGGTGGGCGACGAAGTCGCCATTGTCGGCATCAAGCCCACCGTCAAGACCATCTGCACCGGCGTCGAGATGTTCCGCAAACTCCTCGACCAGGGACAGGCCGGTGACAACGTCGGCGTCCTCCTGCGCGGCACCAAGCGTGACGACGTCGAGCGCGGCCAGGTGCTGGCCAAGCCCAACACCATCACCCCCCACACCCACTTTGAAGCCGAGGTCTATGTCCTGGGCAAGGAAGAAGGCGGCCGTCACACCCCCTTCTTCAACGGCTACCGGCCCCAGTTCTACTTCCGCACCACCGACGTCACTGGTGCCTGCGAACTGCCCGAAGGCATCGAAATGGTCATGCCCGGCGATAACGTCAAGATGACGATAAAGCTCATCGCCCCCATCGCCATGACAGAGGGTCTGCGCTTCGCGGTGCGCGAGGGTGGCCGTACCGTGGGCGCCGGCGTCGTTTCCAAGATCATTGAGT
>JBFZDM010000151.1:0-3871 GCA_041307365.1 Chromatiaceae bacterium
CTTCCGCTTTAACCCCCGGCTCTGGCTCATGGGTATCCTCGGCTCGGGGCTCTTCATCGGCCTGGCGGGAACCCTGGCGACCTATCCCTTGCTGATTCGCCCGCCCCTCAAGACACTTCGCGCCGCCTAGGGAGACGCTGTGTGTTGGATGTCCCTGGCCAAAATCCGGCGGCAGAAAGGCGGGTCCGCTTTGCAGAGCATTTGATTTTTCAGTTGCATGGGCAACCAAAGAGCTGGGAGAGCGCGATCACCCTCCCCCCGAGTTTTCCACCCCTTGAGAGGACAACCCCATGACCACCAAAACCTACAGCCCCGCCGAAGTCGCCACCCGCTTGCAGTCGGAACTCTCTGCCTGGCGCTACGAAGATGGCCATCTCCGCCGCGATCTCAAGACCGCCGACTGGCTTGCCAGCATGGCGATGGCCAATCGGATCAGCGACCTCGCCGAGGCCGCCGATCACCATCCGGACCTCCTCATTGCCTGGGGCCGGGTCCAGATCAGCCTCGCCACCCATGACGCTGGCGGCATCACCAACAAGGATTTCGCCCTGGCCAGCGCCATTGAGGGCTGCCTTGGCGGGGAAGCCGGTACCCCGGCCCCTTGACCAGCCCCTTGGTGATTTCAAGAAAATCCGCGGTGGCTGTCGGTCGGCCCGCGCCGTGACCCTGGCCGCCGGCGGCGGGATGCACCCCCCGCAATCCTGAAATGAAGTTTTTCGCAAATTTTGCCGACAGCTCCCCTTTCAAGGCATCTCCGACGCGCCCCCGGCGGGTGTCCGACCCCTTGCAAGGGCCTCGTCCAGGGCGCGCAGACGCTCCGGCGTGCCAATGTCCAGCCAGACTCCCGGATGCCGCTCACCACTGACCAGGCCCCTCGCCATGGCGGCGCGAAGCAAGGGGGCCAGGGGAAAGGCCCCTGGCGCCTGGCCCGCGAACAAGGCCGGGTCATAGACCCCGATGCCGCTGAAGGTCAGGCGCGGCTCTCCCCCGGACTCAACCAGACCCTCCCTCAGCACAAAATCCCCCGCGGGATGATGGGGCGGGTTGTGCACCAGCACCAGGTGGGCCAGGCGGCCCTCCGCCAGCCGGGGCCGGCCATAGTCCAGATCGGTCCACACATCGCCGTTGATTACCAAAAAAGGACCCGGCCCCAGCAGGGACAGGGCGCGCAGGATACCCCCGCCCGTCTCCAGGGCCGGCCTCTCGGGTGAATAGCGGATGCGCAGCCCCCAGCGGGCGCCATCACCCAGAGCCGCCTCGAGGCGGTCCCCCAGATGACCGTGATTAATGACCACTGCCACGAACCCCGCCGCCGCGAGACGTTCCAGATGGTGGACGATGAGGGGCTTGCCCCCCGCCAGCAGCAGGGGCTTGGGGGTGTGGTCCGTGAGTGGACGCATGCGCTCGCCGCGTCCCGCGGCCAGGATCATGGCTTTCATGGGTTTCGGATTTCTCCCCTCGGGCCCCGGCCGAGGCACGCCTCTGGTCGCGGGGCGGAATGATACCTGTCGCATACAAGTTTTCGGTTTTCTGGTGCCAGGTGCCAGGTGCCGGTGCCGGGCGGCGGCCGACGGGGGACGCCATGAATTTGTCCTTGTAGGCTTGACGACAGCATCCCTGCTGTCGACACCCCGGCCGGCCGCCGGCCGCCGGCCGCCGCCCGGCAACCGGCACCTGACCACCTTGGCGATCACTTAGAAATAACCCCCGGTGGGTATGGACGGAAACAATAATCCGGGGTCGCAAGGTATAGTGGTCAGTGGTTAGTGGTCAGTAGGATGCAGCCATCTGTAATATTGGCGATTATCCGCGGATCAGATCCGAAAACTGAGATGCGTTGAACATAATCCGGCGCCCCGCTCACACCAAGATCAGGGCGATGCCCCCCAGCATGAAGATACCCGCCACCAGATGTCGCGCCAGGCCCCGCTCTCCAAACCAGAGGGCGCCATAAAGGATGCCGAACAGGAGGCTGGTACGTTTGACGGCTATCATGTAGGCCACCTCCACCCGCGCCAGGGCCAGAAAATGCGTATAGACCATCAGGGCATTGATTGCCGCCACCATCAGCATGGCCCAGGGCCGGCGCCAGATGGCGGCGAGCCGTCGGGGCGCCGGCAGGGCGAAGATCAGGATCGCGACCAGCCCCAGTAGTACGAAATAGAAGGCCCCGAAGGCCTCCGGCGCCATGTGGCCCATGGCCCCCTTGCCCATCGCCGAGGTCAGGCTATAGATAAAGGCCGCCATGAGCATGGCCCTGGAGCCTGGATTATCCAGAATGGCCCCCAGGGGCGCCACCCAGGACCGCCAATGCCGCCAGCCCTGATCCCGGCGCCCCGGTTCCAGGTTCAGCAGCCAGGCCCCCGCCACCACCAGCAGGATGCCCAGGCCGCCGCGCCCGCTCACCTGCTCCCCTAGCAGCAGATAACCGGTCAGGATGACGAATACGGGCGTAAAGGCCAGATAGGGCAGGGTGAGGGATAGGGGATGGTCGCGGATGGCCCGCAGATACAGCAGCATGGCCCCTATCTCCAGCGGTATCAGGGCCAGTATCCAGCCCCAGAAGGCCCCCGGCAGGGACATCAGCCCCGCCAGGTCGGGCAGCCAGGGGGTCAGCAGCAGCCCGGTCACCCCCAGACGCACCAGGGCCAGCTCCCGTGCCCCATAGTCCCACAGCCAGGCCTTGGTGGCGGCATCCGCCGTGGCCAGGCTGAAGGCACACAAGAGGGTCAGGGGCAGCCAATCCATGGGGTTCATCTCGGTGACTTGGGCTAAGGGAGGCCGAGGGTGCGGAGGGGGCAAGGGGGGCTTGGGGTCGGCGCGAGTGAAGGGCGGCATCCGGGTCGGGAACCAGGGTCGCCGGGCGGCGACGGGCCTGGGTCCGCGGCCTGGGCTATTCAGGCCCAGGCCGCTGGAGTGGCGCGGCTTGCCGCAGCAGCTCCGCATCGGCGCCGGGGCGATGGACATTTTCGCTCAGGGTCCGCCGCCAGCGTCGCGCGCCCGGCTGGCCCTGAAAAAGATCCAGTATATGGCGCGTCATGGCGGAGAGCGGCACCCCCGCCGCCAGCTCCCGCTTCACATAGGGGATGAAGGCCTCCAGCACCTGGTGGCGATCCGGCAAAGGCCGCGGATCGCCGAAGATGTCCCGGTCCGCCGTCGCCAGCAGCCAGGGGTTCTGATAGATGCCCCGCCCGATCATGACGCCGTCCAGCCGGTCGAGAAAGCCCAGGGCCTGCTCCAGGCTCAGAATGCCGCCATTGATGACCATTGGCATTCCCGGGAAATCCGACTTGAGCCGCGATACCCAGTCATGCCGCAGGGGCGGTACCTCCCGGTTCTCCTTGGGACTCAGGCCCTTGAGCCAGGCCTTGCGGGCGTGGACGATCAGGGCATCGGCCCCGGCATCCACCATGGTCGCGGTGAAGGCGCAAAGCTCCTCGTAGCTGTCCCGGTCGTCGATGCCAAGCCGGGTTTTCACCGTCACCGGCACCCCCGTCACCGCCTTCATCGCCGCCACGCATTCCGCCACCAGCGCCGGCTCCGCCATGAGGCAGGCCCCGAAGCGCCCGTTCTGGACCCGGTCCGACGGACAGCCCACGTTCATATTGATCTCGTCGTAGCCCCAGTCCGCCCCCATCCGCGCGCAAGCCGACATCTCCCGCGGATCGCTGCCGCCCAGTTGCAGCGCCACCGGGTGCTCCGCTGGGTCGAAGCCTAAATGCCGTTCCCGGTCCCCGTGCAGCAGGGCCCCCGTGGTCACCATCTCCGTATACAGCAGGACATGGCGGCTGATCAGGCGCAGGAAGTACCGGCAGTGGCGGCTAGTCCAATCCAGCATGGGGGCGACGGAGAGGGGCGATAGGGGCATGAT
>JBFZDM010000155.1:0-9005 GCA_041307365.1 Chromatiaceae bacterium
AGCCCAGGGCATAGCCTAGGGCGGAGACGCGGTTATAGTCGGCGGGGGCGGACACAGCCACCAGCAGGGCATCGTAGAAGATGTTGCTGCCGGAAAAGCCCAGCAGACCGCAGAGATACAGAGCCAGGGCCAGGCCCCAGTGACCCTGGCCGACAAAATAGAGGGCGCCGGCACCCAACACACCCAAGGCGGTAAAGATCAGCAGGAATCCCTTCTTGGCCCCGAGCTGGTCGGCCAGGGCGCCCAGGATGGGGGCGGTGACCACAATGAGGGCGCTGGCGGCGGTATTGGTCACCCCGAGCCAGAAGGTGCTGTCGGTCACCACCAGGCCCGCGGCCCAGAATTGCTTAAAGAAGACCGGAAAGAAGCCGGCCATGACCACGGTGGCAAAGGCCGAGTTGGCCCAGTCGTAGCAGGCCCAGGACAGGATAGCGCGGCGGCCCTGTCCCGCGGGCGGCATCCTGCTTTCTCCCCGGCCCTTTGTCACGGCTCAGGCCGCCGGCGTTCCGCCAGGGATTGGTCCTGAAATGGCGCCGGCGATCAGGCAGAGGCGCACCAGTTCCGCCAGGGACTCGGCGCGCATCTTGTCCATCACCCGTGCCCGATGGGCCTCCACCGTCTTGGCGCTGACGCCTAGGGCAGCGGCGATCTCGCGGTTGGACTTGCCCGCGGTAACCATCTCCATCACCTCATGCTCCCGGGGCGTCAGCTCCGCCAGCCGCCGGGCGACCTCGGCCCGCAGGACACGGTCGGCCCGACGCCTTTTGTCCGCATCCAGGGCGGAGCGCAGACTGACGATGAGGGCCTCGTCGTCGAAGGGCTTCTCGATGAAGTCCAGGGCCCCGGCGCGCATGGCCTTGACGGCCATGGCCACGTCGCCGTGGCCCGTGATGATGACCACGGGGACGCGAATCTCCTCCCGGGTCAGGTAGTCCTGAAGTTCCAGGCCGCTCATCCCGGGCATGCGCACGTCCAGCAGGAGACAGCCGGCCTGGCCAGGATAATAGGCCCGCAAAAAATCCTCGGCGGAGGCGAAGGTCCGCACGCGCAACCCGGCGGACTCGATGAGCCACTGCAGAGAATGACGCATGGCCTGGTCGTCATCAACGACGAAGACGGTGGGTTCGCTATTCATGGGCTTCCTCGGAACGAAATTGAACCAGCGGCCTTATTCATGGGCACCGCGCCTGCTCTTAACCAGGGTCCGGTTGATTGGCCCAGGGCAAGCGTACCTGAAAGCGGGTCCAGGCGCCTGGTTCGGATTCGGCCCGAATCTCGCCGCCGTGGTTATCAATGATGGTCTGGCTGATGGCCAGCCCCATGCCCATGCCGGTGACCTTGGTGGTGAAGAAGGGGTCGAAGAGCCGCGCCATACGTTCCGGCGGAATGCCGGGGCCCGTGTCCTCGACCATGGCGATCGCCCAGCCCCTCTCGAGGCGGCTGCGGATGCTCAGGCGTCTCTGCTCCGGCGGCACCTCTTCCAGGGCATCCAGGGCATTGCGCACCAGGTTGAGCAGCACCTGCTCGATCTGCACCAGATCGACCAGGACCGGAATCTCACCCTGCGCCAGGTCTAGGCCGATGACCAGCCCCAGCTTGGCGGTCTCGAACTCGGCGAAGGCGCTGACCTCGACCACCATGTGATTGAGGTCCACCCGCGCGCGCACCGGCGCCTGCTTGCCCACCAGGGCCCTTAGGCGGCGGATGATCTCCCCTGCCCGCTGGGCCTGGCTGCCGATGCGGTCCATGGCCTGGGCCAATTCCACCGGATCCCCGGTCCCGTTGCGCAGACGGCGCCCACAGCCGTTGGCGTAGTTGGCGATGGCGGCCAGGGGCTGATTGAGTTCATGAGCCATGCCGGTGGCCACCTCCCCCATGGTGCTGAGGCGGCAGACATGCACCAGTTCCGCCTGGTGCCGGCGCAATTCCTGCTCGGCACGGCGCACGGCGGTGATATCCCGGGCATAGATATTCACATAGCCCAATTCGGTCACCGGGGCGAAGAGGCTCGAAAAGACCAGATCGTCAAACTCGAACTCGCCCTCGCGCTGGTGGCCCTCGGCCAAGGCCTGGCGCACCAGAGCCAACCAGGGCGCCGGCATGGGCGCCTCTCCCGCCGCGCGCCAGGCCGCCAGCAGGGGTTCGCTGGCCCGGTTGGCGTAGAGCAGGCGACCGCCAGGACTGACCCGCAGCATGGGATTCGGGCTCTCGCTAGCGAAGCGCGCCAGGCTGCTTATCTCGCGATCCCGCTCTCTGCGCTTGGTGATGTCGTGCAGATAGAGGGTATAAAAGGGCTCATCCTGCAACTGGATGGGAACGATAGAGACCTCCACAGGCACCTGGGCGCCATCCGCCCGCCGCGCCAGCAGCTCGTTGCGGGCCTGGGGCTCCAGACCCTGGCGCTGGGCGCGGCGCCCTTCCCGCAGCAAGGCGTAGAAGGAAGCCCGCGCCGAGCCGGCGAGCAGCAGACGGCTGAAGCTCTTTCCCATGACCTGGGCACGGCTATGGCCAAAGGTCCTTTCCGCAGTGGGATTGAGTTCGCGGATGCGCCCATGGCGGTCCAGGGTGACGATGGAGTCCAGGGAGGCCTCCATGATCGCTGCCTTGAGGGCCTCGGTGTCGCGGATTTCCAGGGCATGGCGGCGGCTGGTCTCGTCCCGGGCCCGCAGCACCAACTGGGTGAAGTGCTGAATCCAGTCCTCAAGCAGGATCAACTGGTTGGCGCCATGGCTGAAACCAGGATCCGCGATGTCCAGGGTTCGGCGGGTAAAGCCGGCCAGGCGCTGCAAGACCTTATTGAGCCGCGCCGAAACCAGATAGATAACCAGGGTGAAAGTCGTGATGAAGACGAGGGCGGCTATGCCGCGCTGGCGCCGCTCGAAAAGACGTACGTGGCGCGACATCCTGTCCACGCTGTCGTGGGAGACCAGGGTGGTGAAGAGCAGGTTCAGATCTGACCCCTCGTAGCGGGACAGGGCTTGGGAGGTGATCAGATAAGTCTCGACCCAGTGGGACAGATGCCCCCCCTCCGTTACCCAATCCAGTCCAAGGCTGACCAGGATGACATCCCCGTCCGAGTCCACCAGGGCTATGGCGCTGTCTTCCGCCAGCAGACCGCTCTGGGAGGCGGCGAGAAAGGCCTGGTCCACCGGAACCAGGACGATCAGGCTGCCCATCACGAACCCCTTGAGGTCCTCCACAGTGTCGCTCACCACCAGGTAAACCTGGCCATCGAAGGCGGTGAGGACGGAACGAGCCTCGTCCCCAGCATGCATATGGTCCTCCAACCCTGCCGCCAGTTCCTCCGGCAGTAGCCCCTCGCCACTGGCATAAAGATCCCGCACACGTCCCTGGACATCCACCAGGATGACGTGGCTCGGGGCCACCAGACCGCCCCGATCAAGGAAGTCTGGCAGCCAGTAGGGGCGAACTCCCTGGTAACGCCTTGGTTTTGGACTGTCTCCCCCGATCCAGATTTGAGGTTCCAGGTACTCCGCCAGGCGTCGATGATTGGCCACCAGACGGGTCGTAGCCGCATACTGGGCAAGGTATTGATCAAAGCGCAGCAGACTCTCGCGCGCCCGCAAGTCCAGGCGAGACTTGAGTTCCTGGCCGAAGATCTTCTGCACCTGCCGGCTTTGGATCTGCTCCAGCACGCCCCAGACCAGGAGACCCGCCGCCAGCCCCACCAGGATGGCGATGACGGGCATGGGGACGCCCCGCAGGAGGCGAAAGAGGAAGGTCTTCAAGTCGATTCGGATCACGGGCCTGGCCTTCGGATAAAGGGCCGGCCTGAGGCCGGCCCCGACGGGGTTTCACGTCATGGGGCGCCGGTAAGGGGCATGACGCGCCGGGACAATACTGGGAGAATAGGGCCATCCCAAGCCCTTTCGCGACCTTTCATCCGGAGTCCCGCCGCCATGGGGTTCGACATTGCCAAGGCCCGCCGGCCGGGCCTGATGAGGCGGCTTGCCGCCCTCCTCTACGACCTAATCCTGCTCTTCGGCATGCTCCTGCTTGCCGCCACCCTGGTGGTCATCCCCTATGTTGCCCTGAGCGGGGCCCAGGAGCCCCTGGCAGGCTGGCCCCTGTTATGGTTCCAGCTTTATTTGATCGGCGTCATCTACCTCTTCTTCGCCTATTTCTGGGTCCATGGCGGCCAGACCCTGGGCATGCGCGCCTGGCGCTTCCGCCTGCTCCGTGACGATGGCGAGCCCCTGACCACCGCCGATGCCGGACGACGCCTGCTCTGGTCCACCCTCGTCCCCGCCCCCCTCGGCCTCTTCTGGATCCCCTTCGACAAGGAGGGCCTAGCCCCCCATGATCGCCTCTCCCACACCCGCCCGGTTCTGCTCCAGCGTGATCGGAAATAGATCAGCTCACCCGGCGCAGCACCCAGAGCCCCAGCAGGATGAAGAGCAGGGGCGGCAGTATGGCGCCGAGCCAGGTGCCAACACCAAAGAAGACCGCCATATGGAAAAGGGTGCGACTGACAAGATAGTAGGCCATGCCAAGGAGGACACCCAGGAAGAGGCGCAGCCCCAGGCCGGTGCTGCGGGCCGAGCCGAAAAGGATGGGGATGGCCAAAAAGATCATGGTCAGAACCAGAAAGGGCTGGACGATCCTGTTCCACATCTCGGTTTCGTATTTGCCCGGATCCTGACCATTGGCCCTCATGTGGCGCACATAGCGCACCAGGTCCCACACCGGGAGGACCCGAGGTTCCATGACCACCAGTTGAAGCAGCGCGGGATTCAGCAGGGAAGACCAGGCCGTGCTGGCCAGTGGCTCGGCCACCACGCCATCGTCCTCGATGCGGCTGCGGGAAATACCCTCCAGCACCCAGTGCCCATCGATGTAGCGCGCCCCCTCCGCATGTGTGGCCAGTACCAGGCGCCTGTCCGCGCCGGTTTCGTAGATGGCAATATCGCGCAGCCTCTCGCCCGGCAAGATCTCACCGATCTTGATATAAGATTCTCCATCCCGCGCCCAGAGCCCCTCCGACGTGCGCAGGGTGACCTGCCCGGAACGGGCGTCGGAGCGCCATTGTTTGGCTGCCTGCTCGGCGCGCGGGGCTATGCCCTCCCCCAGTACCACCGTCAGCAAGGCAAGCAGCATTCCGGCCTTGAGGGCGGCGAGGAGAATGCGGGCGATGGACATACCGGTAGCCCGCATGGCCACCAATTCTGAATGGCTGGCCAGGGCCCCAAGACCAATCAAGGCCCCGATCAGAGTGGCTATGGGAAAAAGTAGATAGGTGTAACGCAGCAGGCCCAGACTGGCTACCCCCAAGGCATCGGCGAAGCCGTAGGTATCCTCCAGATCCTCCAACTCATCGGTGAGGAGAAAAAAGGCTATCAGCGGCAAGAGCACCGCCAGGGTTTGCAGGGTGCCACCGATCACGGCCCTGCCCAGATATCGATCCAGGATCTTCACGCTCGTTTCCGCCCCCGGCCTCGGTCCCGGCCCGCGCCTCGCGTCCAAGGTTGGCGGTGCAGGCGGAGAGCCGATTCTTGTAGGATTGTTCCCCAGGCATCTTAACACCGGCCCCATCCCCTGGCGCGGCCCCTCGGCCCCTGACCAGGGAGGGCCCTTCATTTCCACGGTTCCCAAGGCGAGGCATCATCCATGGAATTCAACATCAAGAACGGCGGCCTGGCTGGGCGCAAAAGCCCCTGCCTCATCCTCGGTATCCTCGAAAAACGTCAGCTTACCGAGCCGGCGCGGCTCATCGACGAAGCCAGTGGCGGCTATCTGTCCCGGATCCTCGGCAAGGGCGACCTGGACGGCGAGGCGGGCCGCACCCTGCTGCTCCACAACCTGCCTGGCCTGGCCACCGAACGCGTATTGCTCGTCGGCCTCGGCCCCCAGGAGAAATACGACCGCAACAACTACAACAAGGCCATCGCCGCCGCCGTCGCCCGCCTGAACGAGACCAGGGCGGGCGAGGCCCTCTGCGCCCTGCCCACCTCGGCGCCCAAGGGCCTGGACCTCTATCTCGCCGTGCGCGACACCGTGACCACGGCCCTCGACAAGAGCTACCGCTACGAGCGCACCAAGAGCGAGAAAAAGCCCCCAAACTCCCTCAAACGGCTCTACTTGTGGATAGCTGACGAGGAAGGGACAAGCCTGGCCAAGCAGGCCCTGCGTCACGGCCATGCCATCGCCCAAGGCGTCGCCCTGGCCAAGGAACTGGGGGACCTGCCCGGCAATATCTGCACCCCGGCCTACCTGGCCGATCAGGCCCTGGCCCTGGCCAAGGTATTCCCGGCCCTGCGCGTCGAGATCCTGGAAGAGGCGGACATGGCCAAGCTGGGCATGGGTGCCCTGCTCTCTGTCTCCAGCGGCAGCCGCCAGCCGGCCAAGCTCATCGTCATGGAATACCGGGGTGGCAAGAAGGGCGCCAAGCCGGTGGTGTTGGTGGGCAAGGGCCTCACCTTCGACGCCGGCGGCATCAGCCTCAAGCCGGGTCCGGACATGGATCTGATGAAGTACGACATGTGCGGCGGCGCCAGCGTCCTGGGCGCCCTGCGCGCGGCCCTGGAGTTAAAGCTGCCGCTGAATCTCATCGGCGTGGTCCCCGCCTCGGAGAACCTGCCGGATGGCGATGCCAACAAGCCCGGCGACATCGTCACCAGCCTCTCCGGCCAGACTATCGAGATCCTCAATACCGACGCCGAGGGCCGCCTCATCCTCTGCGATAGCCTCACCTATTGCGAACGCTTCGCACCCGCCGCCGTCATCGACATCGCCACCCTCACCGGCGCCTGCGCCATCGCTCTGGGGCGCTTCCCTTCCGGCCTCTTCACGGCGGACGAGGAGCTGGCCGCCGAGATCCTGGCCGCCGGCGACCGGTCCGGCGACCGCGCCTGGCGCCTCCCCCTCTGGGAGGAGTACCAGTCCCTCCTCGACAGCAACTTCGCCGACATGGCCAACGTCGGCACCCGCGAAGGCGGTGCCATCACCGCCGCCTGCTTCCTCTCCCGCTACACCAAGAAGTACCCCTGGGCCCACCTGGACATCGCCGGTACCGCCTGGCTCAGCGGCAAGGAGAAGGGCGGCACGGGTCGGCCCGTGGCCCTGCTCGTCCAGTTCCTGCTGGCACGTAGCGGGGAGGCCTGATCCCAACCCGATGGCCACAAAGATGGCTGGAAAGCAAGCTGTTGGCCGTCTAGCCGAGGGGCGGGCCTCAAGTCCGCCAAGCGGTCGGGCCGCCCGCCCCTTACCCATTCTCTCAACGCCTCTCCTCAAGGTAAGCTTCCCTAATCAACACCAGAGCACCCGACCGTGACCCGCATCGACTTCTATTCCCTGGAGGACGGCAGCCGCGGTGACCGTTTTCTGCTGACCTGCCGCCTGGCCGAGCGCATCCACAACAGCGGCCAGGGCCCCATCCACATCCGGATAACCGATCCAGCCCAGGCCGAACACCTGGACCGCCTGCTCTGGACCTACGACGACCAGAGCTTTCTGCCCCATGGCCGCATTGGCCAGACGGACCCGGAACTGACACCTATCCTCATCGGCGACAAAACCCTGGCCGGGCATGACCAGGTACTGATCAACCTGGATCCCAGCGTTCCCCCCTGGTTCGCCCGCTTCGAGCGCCTCTGCGAACCCCTGGACCTGGACCCCGCCATCCGCGACGCCGGCCGCGAACGGTTCCGCTACTACCGCGACCGGGGTTTTACCCTGCACCATCACAAGATACGGCTCTGAGCCGGGACAGGGCCACGGCCCCTCATCCCGAAAATCAAGAGCAGGGAAGCCGGAAATTCGACACTATCTGGTTTTTACCTGGCAGGTGCCGGCCGCTTCGCCATTAGGGACCCCTACCCGTACCTCATCCACCAAGCGCGCTACCTGATGGAACTGTCGGAGACCATGCACAAATTGAAAGGCCCGGCGGACGAGGGGGCGATCCACGGCGTCACGGTCGGCGACGACAACCAGGGGCGGAACTTGGCTCTCGCGGCATATGAGCAGGAGGTCGAGGGGTCAGTCTCTGGGAATATTGCACATTCACCGCTCCCCTGGTGCCGCCTGGCCTGGAACCAAGGCCGTCATACGCCGGCTTCCGCCTTGGCTACCGGCTCCGCCTTGACTTTCGCTTCCGCCCCTGCCTTCACCTCGGCCGTGACATCCGCTAGGACGAGAGCGGATGTCTTCCACCAGGGATGCCGGGCCTCGGTGAACTCTTCCCAGTAGAGATCATAACGGCCAAGCATGTGGTAGAAGTCGCAGGTACGCCAGCCAATGAGGCCGCCGGCGAAGACGAGGGTCTGGTGATCGTTTTCCTCAAGGAGGAGGATATCCAGGAGATGTCGGGTGACGGCCACGTCGTTCATGAGGCCGAGAAGGTCCTGTAGTCCCTTCATGTGGGCGATGAAGTCATCCATGCCGAGGAAGAGGGGGCGGAAGAACTCGGCGGCGTAACGCAGTTTCTTGCACTCGATGCGCAGTTGGTGCATGGCGGGGGCGTCGTTGCGATTCACGTGGCTGCCGGTGAGAAGGACCTGGCGCTCCTGCTTGTCGAGGAGGGCGCGGGCGAAGGGTACCAGCTTGTTGGACTGGAGTTCCCGGGACTTGCGGCTTGCCTTCTGGGACTCCCAGCGGCGATGGGAGAACCAGTCGTGGAAGCCTTCCTTGAAGCGGCAGTAGCGCTCGCTGGCGAGCATGGGCTGGACCTGCTCCTGGTAGGCGCGGGCACGGCGCTCGCGGGCGATATCACAGAGTTCATCGGCGCCGGGGAGAGGCAGGCGAGCGCTGGCCTGATCGAGGCCCTCGTCGATGAAGACGTCCAGGTCCCGCGCCAGGCCGAATTCGCCGCCGATCCAGCGCATCTCCTCGGACCAGGGTTGGCTGATCTCTCTCGGGATGGCCGAACGGAACAGGGACAGGGCGGAGCGCAGGCGGCGGATGGTGACTCGTAACTGATGGACGCCCTCGATGTCATCCCAGGTCGAGGCCTTGTCCTCCCATTCCACCAGGAAGGCGAAGTTGTG
>JBFZDM010000177.1:0-2654 GCA_041307365.1 Chromatiaceae bacterium
GCCTGTCTCGACGCCATCTTCAGCCTGGTTATCGACCTGGAGGGCACCTTGTCGGGCGAGCATGGCGTGGGCCTGGCCAAGCGTGATCATATCCACCGCGAGCTGGATCCCGTCGCCATTCTCCTCATGCATGGTATTAAGCGCCAGTTTGATCCGAACGGAATCCTGAATCCAGGCAAGACATTGCCGCCCCTGCCCTAGGATAGGCGTGAATTCCGTCTCGTTCGGCGAGCCCGTCCTGGTCCCCGGGTAATCACAAAAAAATACAAATGGCCGCATCCTACCGGCCACCGATGACCGACCTCCGGCCACTTAATCAGACCCCAGCCTTACCGTATTCACCTCCCAGTGAGCGCGTCCTGCCGGGCGCAAAAAAAAGCCCGGCTGGTGCCGGGCTTAAAGCTCTTCTCATTAATTGAGAGAGACGAGGAGGACCCATTTGGTCCGCGTTCGCCGTGGGCTGCCGCGGAAAACGCCCAGCCGCGTCAGGCGCGGCCTAGGCACGATGGGGGGACCTTGCCGCTAAAGGTCCGAGGGCGCCGCCGGCCATCTAATCGACGGCCAGCGGTGCCTATAGGGGCAGGCCAGGGCCAGTCAGAATCAGGCCCGGCCCCGGCTGGCTCCTAGTGGATAAAGAGTCCACCATTGACCGGGATATTCGCCCCGGTGATATAGCTCGCCTGATCCGATGCCAGGAAGGCGATGGCGGCGGCGATCTCCTCCGGCTGGGCCATGCGGCGCATGGGGATGCCAGAGATGATGCCTTCGCGGACGTCGTCACGCATGGCCAGGGTCATGGCGGTCTCGACATAGCCGGGCGACACGGTGTTGACCGTGACACCGCGGGCGGCGCCTTCCTGGGCCAGGGCCATGGTGAAGCCATGCATGCCGGCCTTGGCCGCCGAGTAATTGGCTTGTCCAAACTGGCCGCGCTGACCGTTGACGGAGGAGATGTTGATGATGCGGCCGGAACCACGCTCCAGCATCCCATCCCACAGCGGGCGGGTGACATTGAAAACCGAATTCAGGTTGACGTTGATCACCGCTTCCCACTGCGCCTGTTCCATGCGCTTGAAGGTCTTGTCGCGGGTGATGCCGGCACAGTTTACCAATACATCCACGGTGCCCATGCGCTCCAGGACTTCGCCAACCATCCGTTGGCTGTCCTCGAAGGAGGAAACGTCACCCACCGCCAGCGATACGTCCAGGCCCTCCGCCTGCCGTGCCGCCAGCCAGGCATCCGCCTGCTCTTGCTCCGCCGGATGGTAGTTGGCCACCACGCGGAGGCCGTCCTTTGCCAGACGCTGGCAGATGGCCGTGCCAATGCCGCCAATACCACCCGTTACCAGGGCCACACGTGTCGGTTGCGACATAGTAGAAACTCCCGAATCAAGCCGCCTTGGCGGCGTTCTTTTTAATCTCGGCAGTCAGTTCGGACATGCCGTCCTGGGTCCAGGCACGGTACTCATCGCGGACCTCGTTGGCCAGCGCCATGTTGGTGCGGACCTCTTCCATCATGCGCTCGCTGGCTTCCTTGGCCATCTCGACCTGGGCCTTTACAAATTCATTATATCCCTTGGCCTCGCTGGCAACCTTCATCTGGCGCATGCTCTGCTCCATCATGAGGTTCAGGGCCTCGAGTTGGCGAGCCGCCATCTTCTCCCACACCTTGAGGTTGAGGTCACCCAGGCTATTCAGGCGATCAACGCCCTTTGTACCCATCTCGTTCATAGCGGAAATATTGTCTTTCGCGGTCATGGATTGTCTCCTTGGTTTTGTGCAGTGCAGCATTGTTGCAGTGCACAATAACGGCCTCAGCAACTAGTGTCAACTATTTTTTCCTCTTTTTTTCCCCTCTCGATAAAAAATGGAGGCGCATGGGAGGCTGGAGGGCTAAAGGCGCCGGACGGGCAAAACAGGGCGATAGGCAACTGATCAAGGCTTCTTGTCGGGGTCCTGCGTCTTCTTGTAGCCCGTGGCGCGAAGAAATTCGGTCTGGAGGTCGGCCCACATGTCCACATTGCGCTGGGCCAGGCGGGTCATGGCATCGAGTGGATTCTCGCCCCAGGTCTCGCGCATCTGATGCTGCTGCTTGACGAAGAGGTCGAGGGATCGCTCCATGTAACGGGACAGCATGCCCTGCAGGGTGCCGCCATAGAAACGGATGATCTGGGCCAGCATGGACGCGGTAAAAAGGGGCGCCCCGCCGCTTTCCTCCTCCAGCATAATCTGGAGCAGGATGGCGCGGGTGATGTCCTCGTTGTTGGATGTGTCCAGCACGCGGAAATTGACGCCATGCATGACCAGGGCGCGCACGTCGTCGAGAGTGACATAGTGGCTGACCTCCGTATCGTAGAGGCGGCGATTGGGGTATTTCTTGATGACGCGCTCGCTGGGCATGGGCGGGACTCCGAAGTTGCTGTGGTGGTGAGGGAAGCTTCCCCCGCCGCGACGGATGGAGGCACCAGCCGCCGCGACAAAGGAACCGGAGGGGCGATCAGTCCCGCTCCAACCGCCAGGACGACAACCTGGCCACCGCCGGTGCAGAGAGTCGCCAGGGGCATCGGCTCCAACTCCTTTTTTTCGCTCATGGAACTTGTCCTCTCGGTAAAATCGCGGCGGGGACTGGCTTTGAGGCTTTCACGCTAACTTTA
>JBFZDM010000214.1:0-4346 GCA_041307365.1 Chromatiaceae bacterium
TGGCTCAGGGCCAGGGGATGGCAGAGGGGCACCAGGTCGGCGGTGCGCTTGGCCCCCATGATGCCGGCGACGCGGGCGATGCCGAGGACGTCGCCCTTCCGGTGGCCACCGGCCAGGATCAGTTCAAGGGTCGCGGGCAACAGGCGGATCCAGCCTTCGGCGATGGCGAAACGGCTGGTCACGCCCTTGGCGCCCACATCCACCATCTCGGCCTCGCCGGATTCGTTGAAATGGGTGAGTCCCGTCATGGTCATGCTCCCTTCAGGCCGCCGCGGGGGCGTAGGCCCGGCGCTCCAGGGCCTTGTCCAAATGGTGGGACTCACAGGTCAGGGTCTCCAGATCGACCAGGAGCCAGGTGGCCGGGGATTGTCCCACGCCGCCCACGGTACCCGGATTGAGCAGGAGGGTGCGGCCGCCTTGCATCTGGGGCAGCCATTCCTCTTGGATCATGTGGCTGTGACCACAGCAGACCAGGTCCCAATCCCCCGTGGCCGCCATGGCGCGGGCATAGTGGGGATAATGGACCAGGAAGATGCGCCGGCCACCAAGCCGGATGCCCGCGTCCATGCCGTGATATTGGATGACGCTACTCGGGTCCGCCGCCAGGCGCCCCAGGCTGAACATGTCGCCCGCGTTGTTGCCGTGGATGACATGCACCGGCAGGCCATGCTTCTCCAGGCAGCGCAGGGTGCTGGGGGCGACCACATCGCCACAATGGAGCACGACCTCGGCCCCCAGGGCCTTGGCCTCGGCCACGGCGGCGTCCAGCAGGGGGATGTGGTCGTGGCTATCCGAGAGGAGGCAGATCTTCATGAGGGAACGCGGAGAGGGGATGCTTCCAGTCTGGTCGATGAGGGATGGGTGATGCTGGACGGGTGATGCCGGGACCCGCGCCACTTGGGCGCCACCATCAAAAACGGGGCCGGCGCATGCGCGCCGGCCCCGCGAATTGTCCTGCATCGGGACGCCGGGCGCAAACCCGACGCCCGGCCTGGCGCCGGCGGACGCCGGCGCCAGGGTCCCGTCACAGAACGGGCACGATGAGCAGGGCGACGATGTTGATGATCTTGATGAGGGGGTTGATCGCCGGGCCCGCGGTGTCCTTGTAGGGGTCGCCGACGGTATCGCCGGTAACGGCCGCCTTGTGGGCCTCGGAGCCCTTGCCGCCATAATGACCATCCTCGATGTACTTCTTGGCGTTGTCCCAGGCGCCGCCACCCGAGGTCATGGAGATGGCCACGAAGATTCCGGTGACGATGGTGCCGATGAGGAGCCCGCCCAGGGCCTCCTTGCCGAGGGTAAAGCCGACCACCACGGGGACCAGCACCGGCAGCAGGGAGGGGACTATCATCTCGCGGATGGCGGACTTGGTCAGCATGTCCACCGCCTTGGAGTAGTCGGGCTTCTGGGTGTGGTTCATGATGCCGGGCATCTCGCGGAACTGACGGCGTACCTCGTTGACAATGCCGCCCGCGGCGCGGCCCACCGCCTCCATGGCCATGGCACCGAAGAGGTAAGGCACCAGGCCGCCAATCAGCAGGCCAATGATGACCATGTGGTTGTCAAGGCTGAAGTTCAGATTGGCGCTGCCCGTCGCGGTCAGGGCATGGGTATAGTCGGCGAAGAGCACCAGGGCGGCCAGACCGGCGGAGCCGATGGCGTAGCCCTTGGTCACGGCCTTGGTGGTATTGCCGACGGCATCGAGGGGATCCGTGATGCTGCGGATCTTCTCGTCCAGTCCGGCCATCTCGGCGATGCCGCCGGCGTTGTCGGTGATGGGACCATAGGCGTCCAGGGCGACGATGATGCCGGTCATGGAGAGCATGGAGGTGGCGGCGATGGCAATGCCATAGAGCCCGGACAGCTCGTAGGCGCCCCAGATACTGGCGCAGACGGCGAGCACGGGGGCGGCGGTGGACTTCATGGAAACGCCCAGGCCGGCAATGACGTTGGTGCCATGGCCGGTGGTGGAGGCGTCGGCGATGTGGCGCACCGGGGCATACTCGGTGGCCGTGTAATACTCGGTAATGATGACCATAAGCGCCGTCAGGACAATGCCGATGACGGCGGCGCCATAGATGGCGAGGTTGGAATAGCCCTCCTTGCCGCCGGCGGGATCGATCCACCAGGTGATCGGGATGAAGAGCAACAGGGCAATGGCACCGGCCACGCCCAGGCCCTTGTAGAGGGCGATCATGATCTTGGCGTCACCTTCCTTCGCCTTGACGAAGAAGGTGCCGACGATGGAGGCGATGATGGCGACGCCGCCCAGGGCCAGGGGATAAATCACGGCGGAAGTGCCGACGCCCAAAAGGAGGGAGCCAAGCAGCATGGTGGCGACCACGGTCACGGCATAGGTCTCGAAAAGGTCGGCGGCCATGCCGGCGCAGTCACCGACGTTGTCGCCCACGTTGTCGGCGATGACCGCCGGGTTGCGGGGGTCGTCCTCCGGGATGCCGGCCTCGACCTTGCCCACCAGGTCCGCGCCCACGTCGGCGCCCTTGGTAAAGATGCCGCCGCCAAGACGGGCGAAGATGGAGATCAGTGAGCCACCGAAGCCAAGACCCACCAGGGCGTGGAGGATCTTGTCCTGGGGCACGTTCATGACGTCCAGGATGACATAGTAGCCAGCCACCCCGAGGAGACCCAGGCCGACCACGAGCATGCCGGTGATGGCGCCGCCGCGGAAGGCGACCTGCAGGGCGGCATCCAGACCATTTTTGGCGGCCTCGGCGGTGCGGACGTTGGCGCGCACCGAGATGTTCATGCCGATGTAACCCGCCGCCCCGGAGAGCACGGCGCCGATGACGAAGCCGATGGCGGTATAGGCGTCAAGGACGACAAAGAGGATGATGGCCAGGACGACGCCGACCGCGCCGATAGTGGCATATTGGCGATTGAGATAGGCTTGGGCGCCTTCCTGCACGGCGGCGGCGATCTCACGCATGCGATCGTTACCGTCGGGAAGCGCCAGGATCCATTTCACGGACCAGACGCCGTAGGCCAGCGCCAGGACGCCGCAAAGCAGCGCAAAGATGGTACCTGCTGACATTCGGGGTTTCTCCTCTCTGATTTTGCTGAAGTTTTAAGAATTGACCAAGTAGGCGGGAGGCGGCGCCGCGGTTTTCCTCCTCCGCGACGTGATTCAAACACAGAAACCGCTGGCCGTCACGAATCCGTCACGATTTTCTTATAATCGGCGGCCATTCGCGGTCGCGGGACCCGCCCCCTCAACGCCCGACGCGGGTGAAGTCCGCGCCGGCCTTGAGGCCAAAGCGAGCCTCCAACTCGAATTCCAGGATCAGGCGATCCGCCGCCGCAAGACCATGCTCACGCTGGACCTCCCCCAGCAGGAGCCGCACCGCGTTGCGATTGTAACCGCTACCGAAGGCAAGTTGCTCGCCAATGATCTCGCGGGCACGTTCCAGGGTCATGGCCGCTCCTCCATGGGGGGTAAGGGCAATGGGGAAAGGACGGGGTCAAAAGGCGGGAGGCCAACAGGGGCTGGCGAGCCCCGGCCGGCCCCTGGGCGAGCACTTCACGTAGGGGCCCGCCGAGCAAGGGCCCGGCGGCACACCCCAGGGTCGGTGACTTAGCGACGACCATCCGGCCCCGCCCGGTGGGGCGGGACCGAAAGGGGGCCTGAGTGGACCCAATGGCGGCTCCTTCAGAGGGCAAAGGGGGCCAGCTTCTTGGGTACCGCCACATTGTCCAGGGTGACGTATCGCGGCAGGCCATTCTCGTAGGGGGGATAGTCCTCGCCCTGGATGAGGGGATAGAGGTAGTCGCGACACTTGTCGGTGATGCCGTAGCCGTCCGCGCTGATGAAGTCCTTGGGCATGAACTTCTCCACGTTCGCCACCTCGGACAGGGGCGCCATGCCGATCTCCCAGACATAGGGCGAGGACGACTTGCGCACCACGGTCGGCATGATGGAGTTATGGCCGGCGACGGCGTACTCCACCGCCGCCTGGCCCAGGGCATAGGCCTGTTCCACGTCGGACCTGGAGGCCAGGTGGCGGGCGGCGCGCTGGAGATAATCGGCCACTGCCCAGTGGAACTTGTAGCCCAGGGCCTCCTTGATCATGTTGGCCACCACGGGCGCGGCCCCGCCCAACTGGGCATGGCCGAAGGCGTCGCGGGTGCCCTGCTCCGCCAGGAAGCGGCCGTCGGGGTAGTGGCACCCCTCCGAGACACAGACAGTGCAGAAGCCATGCTGCTGGACCTTGGCCTTGACCGCGGCGAGGAACTTCGCCTGGTCGAACTCAACCTCCGGGAACAGGGTCAGGACCGGGATGCCCTGATCCGCCACCAGGGCGCCGGCGGCGGCAATCCAGCCGGCGTGA
>JBFZDM010000218.1:0-3697 GCA_041307365.1 Chromatiaceae bacterium
ATCATCTTGCCCGCGCCATCTGTCTTTAGAGACTCGGTGGAAGCCGGGATACCAACCAGAGCGACAACTACCCTTGAGCACCCTCTCGCCTCTCCCGTTCCATTTCCGTGAAATCCAAACAGCCATCGGCTCCGGATGGACCCTGTTTCGTCATATTCCTGGGCCTAGCCTGGTGCTCGGCTTCCTTGCCACCTTCATCGCCACGGGCCTGCTGTTGATCCCCTTCGCCATCGGCGCCCCACTCCTGACGCTGATCCTGGCGGGTGGTTTTGCCTTGATCGGCCCTCTCCTCCTGCCACCCTTTTTTGCCTTGCGCCAGTCCCATGCCGCGGGTCAGCGGCCTCGCCCGGGACTGGCCTGGCGGGGTTACCAGGAAACGGGCGCGGGTTTCTGGGCCCTTGCCGGGGCCTGCGTCTTCCTCCTGCTCGTCTGGATCACGGATGCCGGCATTCTCTATGCCTTCACGGTGGGTGCTGGCGCCTCGCTGGTCGAGGTATCGGAGGCCACGGACGGATCCTGGGTAACCACCGGCGTCGGGGCTTTTATCCTCTGGTCGAGCCTCTTGGGGGCATTCCTCGCCGCCGGAATCCATGTCATCGCCGCCTTTGCCATCCCCCTCCTCTACGAGGGTCGCGCCCAGCCTATCCCCGCTGTCCACGCCAGCGTGCGGGCCATGTTCCAGAATCCCGGCTCCGCCCTGGCCTGGGGCCTGGTCATCATCCTGGGCCTGCTGGCCGGCATCCTCTTGCCACCCCTGCTGGCCCTGGTACTGCCGGTTCTTGCCTACGCCAACTTTGACCTCTACCGCGCCGTCTTCCCCCCGCCAACGGCTCCCGCGGGCCAAGCCGGGGCCTCCGCCCCCGCTGGGTTGGGACCGGATGCCCACCTGGCATCCAACCGGATCGCCAATCCGGAAAACCTCTGAAATCCGTCGGGACAAGCCGCGAATCCCTGGGAATCTCCATGCTCGATAGTCAAAGCGTCCCGGTATACACAGCCGAAATGGTGACCCCCGAGTCGCGGGACACCGGCATCCCTGGCAACTGGGCCATCTGGGTCGGCATCCTTGCGGAGATGACCGAATTCGCCCTGATGTTTTTCGTCTATTTCATTGCCCGCGCCCATCATCCCGAAGCCTTTCACCAGGGTCCTGCCAAGCTTTGGACCCTGGCCGGCATCGTCAACACCCTGGTCATGCTGACCAGCAGTTTCCTGGTTGCCAGCGCCATCCATGCCATCCGCGCGGATCGCGCACGCACGGCCCTGACCTGGCTGGTCCTCGCCTTAGTGACGGCCCTGGGCTATCCGATCATGAAGGTCCTGGAATTCCGCTGGAACCTGGCGGAGGGCCTGGACGGCGGCGGCGACGTCTTTCAACTAGCCTATTATTATCTGACATTCAACCACTTGGTTCATGTGAGCTGGGGCTTACTCGGCATGGTCTGGGTCATGACCCGCCTCGCCACCGGCGCCTACTCCGCCACCAACCATCGTGGCCTGGTGGCTTTCGCCAGCTATTGGCACGCCACGGATTTGATCTGGCTCATGATCTTCCCCCTCTTCTATGTCCTGCCCTGAGACCCGGATGAAACCTTCCTTTCCCGCCCTCGTCCTGACCTGGATACTCTTGGTCATCCTCACGCTGGCCGGCGCCGGTCTCGGGGAAGGTGCGTCCCCTGGCGTGGGACTGACCCTCATCGTCGCCTTCATCACGGCACTGAAGGGGGGCATGGTCATTGAAGAATTTCTGGAAATCAGTGGCGCGCGGCCAGGCCTTCGCTATCCCGTGCGGGTCTTCGGATTGCTGGTGCCGGTCTGCATGGTGTTGGTTCACCTCTATGGCCCCCAGATCGCCCGGTTAACCAGCCTGACTTCGGGATAAGGGGCTGGGTTTAGCCAGGGCCAGGCGACTCTGGCCCAATACGCGGAACTCGGCGGCGATGGAGACGCGCCCGAGCAGGGCGATCAGACCGTGGGGGAGTAGGTTCCAGCAAAGGGATCACGGCGGCGACACCGGCATTCAGCCGTGTCGATATCCTGGTCTGCGATGTTGCGCCATTGACCATCGTCGCGAAATCGGTGGTGCCCCGGCTGGTATTCCCGCGCCGAACCTTCAAATACGGCATCGCTGTTCACCACCGCGTCTTTCAGGCACGGCTTGTCTGCCCTGGCGGCTGGCGCGATCCGCACGTCGATAATCACCTTGAGGTCCGGTATCAGGGCGAGTTGGAGTGGAGACGGTAAGGATTGGTCCGCGACCAGCGCGCCGACGGTCGCTTGCAGGCTATATATGGTGGTCCAGGACCCGATCCCCGAGATAGAGGATGCCGGCGCCCAGGCCGAACGGGGCCCGCCGATGAGTCCGGCCCAGAGCGGCCCGGGGCCACCGCGAAGAATCCTTTGTCAGGATTTGGCATCCGAACCGACCAAGGTCCATGCGCCCGGCGTGGCGGGGTTCGCTGCGCCTGGTATACCCTTCACCCCGACACCCTGTTCCACGCGCCCAAACCCAGATAAGGATTCTTCGCCATGCCTGACACCTTTCCCCTGTTGCGCGACATCGCCTTGCCGCGGTTGCACCGCCGCGGGCTGACCACCCTCCAGATCAACCTGGGCTACCGCTGTAACCAAAGTTGCGTCCATTGCCACGCGAACGCCGGTCCCCAGCGGCCCGGGGGGCTTACCGCATGAAAAAGCTCGGCCTGCTGCTCATCGCCGCCCTGATCGTCGTGTTTTTCGCCTTCGATCTGGGCCGCTTCCTGACCCTGGATGCCCTCAAGTCCGGTCAGGCGACCTTCGCCGCCTGGTATGACGCCTCGCCCTGGTTGGTGGTGGGAGCCTACCTCCTGCTCTACGTGGCCGTGACCGCCCTATCCTTGCCTGGCGCGGCGGTGATGACCCTGGCCGGCGGCGCCCTGTTCGGGCTGTGGGTCGGTACCTTGCTGGTGTCGTTCGCCTCCAGCATCGGCGCCACCCTGGCCTTCCTGGTGTCGCGTTGGCTGTTGCGCGACTGGGTACAGGGGCGCTATGGCGAGCGCCTGGCGGCGGTCAACGCCGGCATGGCCAAGGACGGCGCCTTCTATCTCTTCACCCTGCGCCTGGTGCCGGTATTTCCCTTCTTCGTCATCAACCTGCTGATGGGCCTGACGCCGATCAAGACCCGTACCTTCTACTGGGTGAGCCAGCTCGGCATGCTGGCGGGGACCCTGGTGTACGTGAACGCCGGTACCCAGCTCGCCCGGCTCGACAGCCTCTCCGGCATCCTCTCGCCGGGGCTGTTGGCCTCCTTCGCCCTGCTCGGGGTGTTCCCCTTGCTGGCCAAGCGACTGGTCGCTCTGGTCCAGGCGCGCAAGGTCTACGCCGGCTGGAAGAAGCCCAGGCGCTTCGACCGCAACCTGGTGGTGATCGGCGCCGGCGCCGGGGGCTTGGTCACCGCCTACATCGCCGCCGCGGTCAAGGCCCGGGTCACCCTGATCGAGCAGCATCGCATGGGCGGTGATTGTCTCAACACCGGCTGCGTACCCTCCAAGGCGCTGATCCGCACGGCGACGCTGCTGGCCCAATTGCGGCGGTCGCAAGAGTTTGGCATCCGCGCGGCGCCGGCGGAGGTCGATTTCCCGCGGGCGATGGAGCGGGTAAAACGGGTGGTGCGGATGGTCGAGCCACACGACTCGGCGGAGCGCTACCGGAATCTGGG
>JBFZDM010000378.1:0-2534 GCA_041307365.1 Chromatiaceae bacterium
AATCCTTATATTCTATGGGGCGATACTCCGCGAGGTTACCCCTCTGGTATGATTGCGCCTCGTTTTTTTTCCATGCCCCGGAGTCCACAGCCTCATGGCCCAGCAATCCAACTCGAACACAGTGACCCTGGAGCCCGCCACCCTGACCCTTGGCGGGCAGAGCTACAACTTCCCGGTGGTGGAAGGCAGCGAGGGCGAGCGCGCTATCGACATCTCCAGCCTGCGTGCCCGGACTGGCCACATCACCTTGGACCCAGGCTACGGCAATACCGGGAGTTGCGAGAGTGCCATCACCTTCATCGACGGCGAAAAGGGCATCTTGCGCTACCGGGGTATCCCCATCGAGGAGTTCGCCAACAGTCCAACCTTCATCGAGGTGGCCTTGCTGCTGATCTTCGGCCATCTGCCCAACCAGACGGAATATAACGAGTTCTCCGCGGACCTGACCAGCTTTGCCTACATCGACGAGGGCATGAAGCACCAGTTCGAGGGCTTCCCACGCAATGCGCCCCCCATGGCCATCCTCTCGGCCATGATCAATGCCCTGTCCTGTTTTCATCCGGAACTGCACGAGTTGGAGGACGAGCACCAGTTCCGGCACGCGGCGGCGCGCCTGATCAGCAAGATCCGCACCGTCGCCGCCTACGCTTATCGCCACTCCCGCGGCCTGCCTTACATCTATCCGGACCCGGCCCTGCGCTACGTGCCGAACTTTCTGCACATGATGTTTTCGCAGCCCTACAAACATTACGTATGCCCGGATGTCGTGACCAGGGCCATGAATTTGATCCTGACCCTGCATGCCGACCATGAGCAGAACTGCTCGACCTCTACGGTGCGGGTGGTCGGATCCAGTGGCGCCAACCTCTTTGCCTCCTGCGCCGCCGGCGTGTGTGCCTTATGGGGGCCACTGCATGGCGGGGCTAACGTGGAAGTGCTCACCATGCTGGAGCAGATCCACCAGGGCAACATGACCCCCGAGGACTATGTAAAACTGGCCAAAAACAAGGACAGCAAGGTCCGGCTCATGGGCTTCGGTCATCGGGTTTACAAGAACTTCGATCCGCGCGCCCAGATGCTCCAGAAGGTGGCGGAGGAACTGGTTCCAGCCCTGAGCGGCCAGGATCCGCTCCTGGAGATCGCCCGGCGGCTCGAGGGTATAGCCCTCTCGGACCCCTATTTCATCGAGCGCAATCTCTACCCCAACGTAGATTTCTACAGCGGCATCATATTGCGCGCCATCGGCATCCCCACCAATATGTTCACCGTCATGTTCTCCATCGGGCGTCTGCCGGGCTGGATCGCCCATTGGTGGGAGCAGAACCAGGCATCGGCCGGCCGCATCGCTCGCCCGCGTCAGGTCTATACGGGTAATCAACAAAACAATTATGTTCCCTTGGCGCAGCGCGTCTAGCTAGATACGGGCTGCCAATGGTCACAGGTCAGGGGTCAGTGGTCGGTAGGATGCCGCTATCCCCAATGGCTGCGATTACCGGCGGGCCCAATCCAAAACCCGCTATGCGTTGGGTATAACAGCCGACAGCCGATTGTCTAGAGCCGGCTCGGTTTCCCTTGTCATCGGGATGCGGCCCCCCTACGGGAAATTTGACCTCGGGGGCGCCGCTCAATTCCCGCAAGGATCTTGCCACCGGCACCAGACATAGGCCCCATCCGGGGGCAGGCCTGGGCGGCAGCCGTCTCGGGGCCCAGGGTAGCAGGGTAAAACCAGCGAACAGGAACCCCATTCGGGTTCAGTGCGGGGAGGGAAGCGTCACCCGGACCGCCGTGTCGGGGCCGGCCATGGGCCCGAGGTCGTAGCGGTAGTGCTTGATCTGGCGGCGTACGTTGCGCTGGACGATGATGCCGAGCACTCGCCACTCCAGGCCGGTGAGGTCGATCTCGGGGTAGATGTCATTGAGGGCGACCAGGGTTTCCCGGCCCGTTTCGTCGCGACGGTACTGGCGGAACCAGCGCACGTCCTCGACCTCGACGAAGACGTACATGCCGTCGGCGCAGACCTCGTCGGGCTGGATGACGACGATGCACTTGTCGGGAAATTCGGGTTCCATCTCATTGCCAAGGACTTGCAGCGCATAGGGCTCGCGCAGGCTGCAACCGGTGAAATCGAAGGGGGGTTCCGTCATGGGGCAATCTCGGGCTGGCGGTAAAGCCGCCATTAAAAGCGAAAAGGCGGCGAAGATTCCAGTTTCAAGGACGAATGGCCGTCTGATCGCCGGGTTTCAGCCTAACCGGCATCCCAGGATCCGCCGGAGAGGCCCGTTCCCAATACCCGGCGCCGGATTTTTCGCCCACGGCTTGCCTGGCCCAACGCTTGCGATCGGGTGCCTGGCCCGCGGGTATCATTAGCTCATGCCGTCGCGGGCGCGAAGGCCGCGGGAGCCGAGGACAGGAACCCCATGATCACCAACGCCACCGAACGGGTGCATACGGACCGCCGCGATGCCCACAATCTGCGGGCCATGCTGCCTTATCTATGGGAGTTTCGCGGCCGGGCCCTCTTGGCGCTGGCCTGT
>JBFZDM010000235.1:0-8113 GCA_041307365.1 Chromatiaceae bacterium
GAGGCGGCCGCGGGGCCATCCGGCACCACCTGGGCAACCAGGGCACCCACGGGCTGGGGCATGCGGAAGGTCTCCGCCAGGTCGCGGGTCACGTCCTGGATCAGGACGCCAAGCCAGCCCCGGGTGACACGGCCCTTGGTCTTGATCTGTTCCGCCACATCCATGGCCACGTCGATGGGGATGGCGAAGGATAGCCCCATGAAGCCACCCGTGCGGCTGTAAATCTGGGAGTTGACCCCGACCACCTCGCCATCAAGGTTGAAGAGAGGGCCCCCGGAATTGCCAGGGTTGATGGCCACATCGGTCTGGATGAAGGGGACATAGTTCTCGGTGGGCAGACTACGCCCCTTGGCGCTGACGATGCCGGCGGTGGCCGAGTGGTCAAAGCCGAAGGGGGAACCAATGGCCAGCACCCATTCACCCACCCGGAGGTCCTTGGCGGAGCCGATCTTGACCGTGGGCAGGGCATCCGCCTCTACCTTGATGAGGGCAATGTCGCTGCGCTTGTCGGTGCCGATCACGGCGGCGACGAACTCGCGGCGGTCGTTGGTGCGCACAATGATCTCATCGGCGCCTTCCACCACGTGGGCGTTGGTCATGACATAACCGTCGTTGGAGACAATGAACCCGGAGCCGAGGGAGCGGGACTGGATATCGTCATCCGGCAGCATGTCCTCGCTCTGATCGCCGAAGAAGCGGCGAAAGAAATCTTGCAGGGGGCTACCCTCGGGGATGTCCGGCATGGAGAATCCATGGGGCGTGGCCGAGGACCGTTGTTGAGATTGGCGCGTGCTGATGTTGACCACCGCCGGCCCATTACTATCAACCAAGGCGACGAAATCCGGCAGCGTCCGGGCTGGAAGGCTAAGGGGGGCCAGGATCAGTACCAGGGAGGCCAGGAAACCGGCCGCCAGGAAGCGATGTTTATTCATGGATGCTCCAAACGCAATTTGCGGCGGGTGAAAGACAGATCCCGCCATCTGTAAGAAAATGATGATGCGCCTAAGTTGCGACCTTAGCCCAAGGGACTGGGTGTCCCCTTGCCCGAGTGCGGCGGCGCGATCGCCAGACCTACCCGACGCAGGATCACGGCCCGAAAGCGTGGATCCCCCGCGCGGCGGGCACTGAAGCGGGCGGACCACCAGAGGCCCAGCCCCAGACCCGCCATGCCACCGGCAAAACTCAGGCCTTCGGACCAGGCCGGCGCCAGCAAGCCAGCCAGCCACACCGAACCCAGGGCGGCGAGGATCATCGCGAGCAGGGGCACCAGGTAGGCGCCAAGGGCCGCCTGCACCAAAGCGCCCTCCGGTACGCCCAGGATCACCCGATCTCCTGGCCGGGCGCCGATGGCGTTGGCCGCCGTGAGCGCCAAGGGCTTGCGGCCAAAATGACGTTCGAGCAGAGAGGTACCACAGGCACCCTGGGCGGAACAGGCGCCACAGGCGGTCCGCCGGACGCAGGCCACCTGTGCCAATCCGCCACTGACCGAGGTCACCGACCCCTCCTCCTCGATCATGGGTTGGCCTCCACCTTGTGCCTGACAGAGGCCAGCATCGCCTCCACCGTCGCCGCCGGCACCTCCCCGACCACGGTCACCTGGTGGCCCGCGACCTTGCCACCAGCGGCGTGTATGGCGCCGATACGCGAAACCCCGCTCAGGCCATCCTCGGTGCCCGATTCCACATAGACAGAGAGGGCGGCGAGGCCATCGGAGAAGACGAATTGCTCCAGTCCCTGCCCCAACCCATCCGTGGATCTCTCAGTCAGCACCAGTTCGAAGCCCGGAGGTACATCCTTGAAGGCCCAGGGGCCCGAGGCGACCACAGCGGTATCGGGCTCTTTGCCGGCCATGTCTGGCGAAACTTGGCTGTTTCCGTCCGGAGGCCCGCCAGCCGGGTCCAGGGTCAGGGAGGTAAACATGATCTGTTCGATGACACGGCCGCCGGGGCCGATAAGGTCGAGCTTGAGCGGCAAACTGGTATCTTTATCTAGATAAAAGCGGTAACCGTAGCGGAGATCGTCACCAGGGATGATGCCAATCACCTCTGTCTGCCGCTCGGCCACCCGCGCCTGGCCCTGGGACTGAACCAGGTAGTAAGGGGCCAGATCCCTGGTCGTGGTGGGCCTGCCCCCTGGACGATCCCGCCCTAGGGCGCGCAGGGCCACCTCGATGAGATGATTTCCCGACAGGCGGCATATCACCTGGCTCCCATCCTGCTTCATCACCCGCGGATTGCCATTGAGGGACTCCAGCACCTCGTGAACGCGACCATTCTCGACCCGATGGACGATGCGCAAGGTCTCCATGCGGTTGTCATGGGAATAAACCAGGATGCCCTCGTAACTCAAGGAATGCAGGGCCTGGCTCATACGTTCGAAGGGTTCCGTCTCGGGAGCCGGACTGCCCGAGGCCTGATTAGCCGTCACGAGGGCCAGCAGGAGCAAGGGCCAGGGGGAGGGACCGCCGCGGACGCGGCGAACCGGCCACGCCGCATGATCCTCAGCGCCCCGCTTCATAGCCAACGACCGTCGCGTAAGGGAAGAAGCCCTTGAAACCAGAAGCCGGCGAACGGGCCTGGTGATTGACCAGGAAGCGGTCAAGCTTTAACTCCAGGGCGGGCTCCGCCTGGTGCCAGCGCGGACTGGAGCCCAGCACCAAGTGAGGGCCCGGAGGATCCCGAAGCAGGGGTCGGGACGAAACAGGGGTTTCAACCACCGCCAAGGCTGGACCAGGCCGGGCGGAATGACCTGGCGCCAGGAACTGGGGCAGGGCGAAGACGGTGAAAAAGGCGGCGCTGGCGGCCAGAGCCAGCCCGGTGGCGGGGCCAAGCCGGTAGCCCGTGCGAGTTGCCAGCTCTTCCCTGAACTTGCGAGATACGGGCTGGATGGAGCGAATGGGAATGGGCTCGGACTGGAGTTGTTCCCTTACCCGCGCTGCCACCAGACGATAGTGGGGGTTTACCGCCTCGCCACGAAGGGCGTGGCCGATAAGGCCGTATCTCTCCCACGCGGCCCGCAGTTCCGGGCTTGCCTCCAGGGCGGAGACCGTGGCACCAGTCAGGCTTGGGTCCAGTTCACCGTCCACGAGGGCGGAGACGTGTTCTTGTTGCTGTTGGCTCATCGGTGGATCACACCTCGGTTCAGGGATTGAGCAAGGGACTTAGCCGCTTGTCGATGGCGTCACGGGCGCGGAAGATGCGTGACCGCACAGTGCCGATGGGGCAATCCATGGTCGCGGCGATCTCCTCGTAACTCAGCCCTTCGAGTTCCCGCAGGACGATGGCGGTACGCAGATCATCCGGCAATTCATCCAGGGCTTGCTGCACCGTCCTGGCGATCTCCTCGCTAAGGAGATGATTTTCCGGCGTGCCCATCTCCCGCAAGCGGCCGCCAGACTCCAGTTGTTCGGCCACCTCCGTCTCCAGGTTATCCCCGGGGGATGGCCGGCGTCCCATGGACACCAGGTGATTCTTGGCTGCATTGATGGCAATGCGATAGAGCCAAGTGTAGAAGGCGCTGTCGCCGCGGAATCCGCCGAGGGCCCGGTAGGCCTTGATGAAGGCCTCTTGGGTCACATCCAGAACCTCGTTCGGATCGCGCAGGTAACGGCCGATGAGACCGGCTACCTTCTGCTGATACTTAAGCACCAGCAGGTCAAAGGCGCGCTTGTCACCCGCCTGCGCCCTGGTCACCAGTTCCTGATCGGAGATCCGGTCAGACATGGCTTCCAGTTCCTAGCAATTGCATCCTTGAATCCGAAAACATGGACAGTCACTCGTACGGAAAGTTCGTGGGTTCGCCCCTGGATGGCAAGCTGGCTGGCTCGGAAAAAGGCCGCGAAGGCCCCCCTGTCGGCGACCGTTTCAGTTTATAGTGACTGGCATCGCTTTGCACCCGGATGGGCCGGCCCAAGAGGCGCCCCCGAATCCCCGCCATCGGCCTCCTCAAGGCACCCATCATGAGTCAGACCCATCGTTTCGACGTTCTCATCCTCGGCAGCGGCGCGGCGGGCCTCGGCCTGGCTCTGCGCCTGCCGGAATTCGTCTCCATCGCCGTGGTTTCCAAGCGTGAATTGAGCGAGGGCAGTACCTACTACGCCCAGGGCGGCATCTCGGCGGTCCTCGACGCCAATGACTCCATGGATTCCCACGTCGAGGATACCCTGGAGGCCGGCGCCGGCCTGTGCGACCCGGAGCGGGTGAAACTGGTGGTGGAACATGGCCCGGCCAGCATCCGCTGGCTCTTCGACCAGGGCGTGGAGTTCACCCGTGACGCCAAGGCCATCGATGCGGGCGGTTACCATTTGACCCGCGAGGGCGGCCACACCCATCGCCGCGTCGTCCACGCCGCCGACGCCACCGGCAAGGCGGTGGAGACGACCCTGGAGGAACGGGTCCGGTCCCGCCCCAACATTCACCTTTTCGAGCGCCATATCGCCGTGGACCTCATCAGCGGCCGCAAGCTCGATATCGAGCCGGACCGCTGCCTTGGCGCTTACGTTCTGGATCGCCAGGGCGGCGAGGTGAAAACCCTGCTCGCCCGCTTCGTGGCGGTCGCCACCGGTGGGGCCAGCAAGGTTTATCTCTACACCAGCAATCCCGACGTCTCCACTGGCGACGGCATCGCCATGGCCTGGCGCGCCGGCTGCCGGGTGGCCAACATGGAGTTCATGCAATTCCATCCGACCTGCCTCTACCATCCCCAGGCCCGAACCTTCCTTATCACCGAGGCCCTGCGCGGCGAGGGTGGGCGCCTGCTGCTGCCCAATGGCGAGCCTTTCATGCCGCGCTTCGACGAACGCGCCGAACTGGCCCCCCGCGACATCGTCGCCCGGGCCATCGACTACGAGATGAAGCGTCTGGGCGCCGAGTGCCTGTACCTGGACATCTCTCACCGGCCGGCGGATTTTGTCGTGGAGCACTTCCCCACCATCCATGCTCGCTGCCTGGAGTTGGGGATCGATATCACCCGCGAGCCCATCCCCGTGGTTCCCGCCGCCCATTACACCTGCGGTGGCGTCGTCACGGACGAGATGGCCCGCACGGATCTGCCCGGCCTCTACGCCATCGGCGAGGTCGCCTATACGGGGCTTCACGGCGCCAACCGCATGGCCAGCAACTCTCTTTTGGAATGCCTGGTCTTCGCCACCCAGGCGGCGGCGGATATCCAGGCGCGACTGCCCGGGGTGCCACCGCCGCCGGATGTGCCACCCTGGGACGCCAGCCGGGTCCAAGAGCCCGACGAGGCGGTGGTGGTGTCCCACAACTGGGAGGAGCTGCGCCGCTTCATGTGGGATTATGTGGGTATCGTTCGCACCAATAAACGCCTGCAGCGCGCCAGGCGCCGCGTTGATCTGCTCCGCCACGAGATCATTGAGTATTACGGCAACTTTCCGGTCAGCAATGACCTGCTGGAGTTGCGCAATCTGGTGGATGTGGCGGATCTCATCGTCCAGTCCGCCCAGCGCCGCTGCGAGAGCCGTGGCCTGCATTACACCCTGGACTTCCCCTTGCGGGACCCATCCCAGCGCCTGCCGACGATCCTGATTCCCGACAGCTACCGGCCCCGCCTTGACTAGGCCCGGCATCCGCGACCAGCCTTATGACCTCCTCAACCCTGAGTAATAGAAAAGCTTTTTGGTGCGTCGCACCACCGTCACTTATCATTCGCCTTTTAACGAGGCGGCGCTAAGCCTGATTGCCATTTGTAGCCATGCCTCCAGAGCCTTTTGAGGGAGATTCGACATGACCGACTACGTCCGCTGGCTTCGCGACCTCCGCATGGATGACGTGCCCATCGTCGGTGGCAAGAACGCCTCGCTTGGCGAGATGATTCATCACCTGGCGGAAGTCGGCGTGCAGGTTCCGGGCGGATTCGCCACCACGGCCGACGCCTATCGCGAGTTTCTCGCCAAGGACGGACTGGATGAGCGCATCCAGGCCCTCCTCGACGACCTGGACGTCGAGGATGTCGTCAAGCTGGCGCAAGTCGGTCCACGCATCCGTGGCTGGATCATGGACCAGCCCTTCCCAGCCGCCCTCGAAGCCGCCATCAATGACTATTACCAGCAACTGGTGGCCGCGGCGGGCAGCGAGGTCTCCTGGGCCGTCCGCTCCTCCGCCACCGCCGAGGACCTGCCGGACGCCTCCTTCGCCGGCCAACAGGAAACCTTCCTCAACGTCAAGGGCCTCGACAACATCAAGCATTGCATCAAGGAGGTCTTCGCCTCCTTGTTCAACGATCGTGCCATCGCCTACCGCGTCCACCAGGGCTTCGAGCATCGCCACGTCGCCCTCTCCGCCGGCATCCAGCGCATGGTGCGCAGCGACCTGGCCTCCTCGGGCGTCATGTTCACCCTGGACACTGAATCCGGCTTCCGCGATGCCGTCTTCATCACCGCCAGTTATGGCCTGGGCGAAATGGTGGTCCAGGGCGCCGTGAATCCCGACGAGTTCTATGTCCACAAGCCGACCCTGGCCGCCGGCCGGCCCGCCGTGCTGCGCCGAAATGTGGGCGGCAAGGCCCTGCGCATGGTCTATGCCGAGCCGGGCAGCGCCAAGCCGGTCCTCACCGAGGATGTGCCGGAAGATGATCGCCATCGCTTCTCCATCACCGACGCCGAGGTCATGGAACTGGCCAAGCAGGCGGTGATGATCGAGAATCACTATGGTCGGCCCATGGATATCGAGTGGGCCAAGGACGGTCTCGACGGCCGCCTCTATGTGGTTCAGGCCCGCCCCGAGACGGTACAGAGCCGCTCCGGCAATGTCCTGGAGCGCTACCACCTGCGTGCCCGGGGCCCGATCCTGGCCACTGGCCGCAGCATCGGCCATCGCATCGGCGCCGGCCCGGCCCGGGTGGTGCATGGCATCCACGACATGGACAAGGTCCAGCCCGGCGATGTCCTCATCACCGACATGACCGATCCCGACTGGGAGCCCATCATGAAGCGGGCGGCGGCCATCGTCACCAACCGGGGCGGGCGCACCTGCCATGCCGCCATCATAGCCCGCGAGTTGGGCGTGCCGGCGGTGGTAGGCTGCGTCGATGCCACTGAGAAGGTCGCCGATGGCCAGGACGTCACCGTCTCCTGCGCCGAGGGCGATACCGGCTTCATCTATGAGGGCGCCCTCCCCTTCGAGCACAAGCTCATTGAGTTGTCCCACATGCCGGAGATTCCGGTCAAGATCATGATGAACGTGGGCAACCCGGATCGGGCCTTCGCCTTCGCCGCCACGCCCAACGCGGGTGTCGGCCTGGCGCGCCTGGAGTTCATCATCAACAACATGATTGGCATCCATCCCAAGGCCTTGCTGGAGTACGACCAACTGCCGGCGGATCTCAAGGCCCGCATCGCCCCGCGCATCGCCGCCTACCCCAGTCCTCGCGAGTTCTATGTCGCCAAATTGGCCGAGGGCATCGCCACCCTGGCCGCCGCCTTTGCGCCCAATACCGTCATCGTGCGCATGTCCGACTTCAAGTCCAACGAATACGCCAACCTCATCGCCGGTCCCCGCTACGAGCCCCGGGAAGAGAACCCGATGATCGGCTTCCGGGGTGCCGGCCGCTACGTCGCCGAGTCCTTCAAGGCCTGTTTCGAGATGGAATGCGAGGCCCTCAAGCGGGTGCGCAACGACATGGGCCTGACCAATGTCGAGATCATGATCCCCTTCGTCCGCACCCTTGGTCAGGCCAAGGCCGTGGTCGATGCCCTGGCGGCGCAGGGGCTGGAGCGCGGTAAGGACGGCCTGCGCCTTATCATGATGTGCGAGATCCCCTCCAACGCCGTGTTGGCGGATGAGTTCCTCGAATACTTCGATGGCTTCTCCATCGGTTCCAACGACATGACCCAGCTCACCCTGGGCCTGGACCGGGATTCCGCCCTAGTGGCCGAGCACTTTGACGAGCGCGACCCCGCCGTCCTCAAGCTGCTCGCCATGGCCATCGCGGCCTGCCGTAAACACGGCAAGTACGTCGGCATCTGCGGCCAGGGCCCCTCCGACCATCCGGATCTCGCCGACTGGTTGCTTGGCCAAGGCATCACCAGCATCTCCCTCAATCCCGACACCGTCATCGACACCTGGCTCTATTTGGACGAGAAGGCCAACCAGGC
>JBFZDM010000275.1:0-3325 GCA_041307365.1 Chromatiaceae bacterium
TCTCCTCCCTTCCTGGCAGGTAGGGACAGGGGCGGCTAGCCGTCAGGAAGAGACGGAGGTGCCCCTGGCTTGCACCCTGATTCATCATTCGTCCAGGTCACTCATCGTGGTGGTGGTTGGGGAGACGGCTGGGGCGACACACTGCCATTCCCAGGGACCGGGCTTGCCCGGCCTGGCGCAGAATTGGCCAAGAAGAGCGACGAAATCCCGGCGCGGGATCTGGATCGCCCCCAGGCGTTGCAGGTGGCCGGACGCCATCTGGCAGTCGATGAGGCCGAAACCCCGCGCCACCAGGGTCTGGCACAAGTGGATCAGGGCGACCTTGGAGGCATCGCTGACGCGGCTGAACATGGACTCGCCGAAAAAGACGCGCCCCAGGGCCACGCCGTAAAGGCCCCCGGCCAGTTCGCCGCCGCGCCAGACCTCCACCGAATGGGCCCAGCCGGCACTATGCAGGCGCTGGTAGGCCCGGATCATCTCGGGCACCAGCCAGGTGCCGCTGGCCCCTGAATCACCGACAGGCCGGCGCGGACCGGCGCAGGCGGCGATGACCTGGCCGAAGGCGCGATCCAGGGTCACCCGGAACTGGCCCCGGCGCAAGGTCTTGGCCAGGCTGCGGGAGATGCGGACCTGGTCAGGCAGCAGGATGGTGCGGGGGTCCGGCGACCACCAGAGGATGGGGTCGCCGACGTTATACCAGGGGAAGATGCCGTGACGGTAGGCGTTGAGGAGGCGCGGCAGGCTCAAGTCGCCGCCCACGGCAAGCAAGCCATCGGGCTCCCGTTCCGCCAGGGACACATCGGGAAAGGGCGCCGTCGGATCGCGCGGGTCGAGCAGATGCAGCATGGATCAGGCCATCCACCGGCCCCGGACCTTACCGACCGCCGGGCTCGGAAACAAATGCATGAGCTGATTAAGGAAAAAATTTGCCCGGAATGGCAGGGATGGGGTAAAAAGCATCTTCGGCCAGGCCTGCTCCGGCACCGCTCGAACTCTTCCTTGGACTATCCCGGGAGAGTCTCCAGGGGACGATCCCCCGGGCGGATGCCCGCAATCATAGCACGGGGCCGGGCCGGCCCTGATCGAGCCGTGCCAACCCTTGCCCGTCCCTTGCCCGCCCGGCACGGACCCAGAGTGGAGGCGACCGCAGACAGCCATGCACTACAAAGTCTATTACTCCTTCGAACGCTCCGGCGAGGCCGTTTCCTCCGTCAGCGCCGTGGAAATGAGCGCCCGGGACATCCGCCGCCAGCTCCTGGGCCTGCTCCATGGCGAGGACGATTTTCTGGGCATTATCGACGGCCAGGACAATGTCCTCCAGATCCTCTGCGAACCCAAGGCGGGTCGCTTCTGGGTTGAGCTCCCTCTGGATGCCGCCAAGGCCTCCTGGGGCCGTTATATGAACCTGGAGGAACTGGTGGAGATGGTCGAAACCCTGCCCGCCGTGTTAAACCGCGATAGCCTGCCAGGGCTAACGTACAAGCCCTGGTAAGGGGGTGGACCCTCCCCTGATGCTACCCTGTGCCAGGGCCGGATTTTCCGGGGTTTGACTTGATACTCCGCGCCATGGGCGCCGCGGTGGCCGGGTCCTCGGGCCAATGGTGCTTGGGGTAGCGGCCGCGCATCTCCTTGCGGACCAGGGCATAGCTGCCGGTCCAAAAGCCGGGGAGATCCTGGGTGAGCTGGATGGGACGGCCGGCGGGGCTGAGCAGTTGCATGAGGAGGCGGACGCGGCCGCTGGCGATGGCGGGGGTGTCGCGGGTGCCAAGCATTTCCTGGAGAGGAACGGCGAGGAGGGGGCTGGCGCCGGCGAGATAGTCGATGGCGCGGCGGGTGCCGGCTGGGGTGACAAGGGTGGGCGGGGCCTCCCGGTCCAGGCGCTGACGCCGGTCCCCGTCGAGGAGGGTGGCGAGGAGGGCTATCAGGTCGAGGGCCTGGACCTCGGCCAAACGGGTCTTGCCGGCCAGCCAGGGGCTTAGCCAGGCGTCGAGGCTGGCCTCCAGTTGGGCCTGTGAAAGGTCCGGCCAGCCAGCCTCGGGTTCCAGGGCGCGCATCAAGGCGACCCGGGCCTGGAGCTGACGGGCCTCGCCGCTCCAGTTTAGGGCCTGGCCGGGGTCGCGGCGGATGCGTGCCAGCAGGAGGTCCCCGACTGGGTCGGAGGCCAGGATGGGCACCGGTCGCCGGTCCAGAACGAGGGCGTCGAGTCGGGTGGTCTCCAGGGCGCTGGCCGCCTCCCGGTCCTGGTCCCAGGTCAGGGTGCGTTCGCGCTGGAGGCGGTCGGCGAACAGGGTCCGGATTTCACCTTCGGCGATGGGCAGGGCGAGCTGGATGCGGCCATCGCGGCCGGCGGCGTCCAGAACAGCCGCCACCAGATAGGGGTGAATGGCCAGGGGATCCTCCGCTGGCAACACGGCGCCCGAGCCTCCCACCAGGCGGTACCGGCCGTCGCGGCCGCCGCGCCCCTGGGCCAGCCGGTCGGGATAGGCGAGGGCGAGCAGACCACCACTGGAGTGGATCTCCGTCGCCGCTCTGTCTTTTTCCTTTCCATCGGCATGCTTGATCAAGTGCTGCAGTTGCGCGGCGACGCGGTCTATGGCGGCCAGCCGACGGCTATCCATGTCCGGTGCTACCCGGCCGTTACGAAATGCCTTCAGGATTTGTAGGCGCAAGCCCAGGTCAGCCGAGGTCGGGATGCCGGGTCGGCGGGGCAGGGGGTCGCGCTCGGAGATGAGGGCGCAGAGGTCCGCGGCCTCGCCGGCCAGGGCGGGCGGCGCTCCCAGGAGCAAGGCGGCAAGGCGCGGCTGGACGGGCAGGCCCGCCATGGCGCGCCCGAGTCGGGTGATGCGGCCAGCCGAATCCAGGGCCCCCAAGCGGCCGAGGAGAGAGACCGCCTGCTCCCAGGCCGGACGCGGCGGGGCCTGCAGCCATCGCAGTTCCCCCGGGTCCCGGACACCCCAGAGGGCCAGTTCCAAGGCCAGGGAGGCCAGATCGGATTGCAGAATCTCCGGCGTACGGTGTTCGGGACGGCCGGCTTCCTGCTCCCGGGTCCAGAGACGGTAGCAGACACCAGGACCGAGACGACCGGCTCGACCCGCGCGTTGGTCCGCCGAGGCCAGGGGGATGGGCTCGGTCACCAGCCGTGTCAGCCCGGAGCCCGGCACGAAGCGGGGCTTGCGGGTCAGGCCGCAGTCCACCACCACGCCGATGCCAGGCAGGGTGAGGCTGGTCTCGGCGATGTCGGTGGCCAGCACCACCCGGCGCCGGCCATCGCCGGGCTTCAGAGCCAGGTCCTGCTCCGCCGTGGTCAGGGCGCCATGCAGGGCCA
>JBFZDM010000288.1:0-2542 GCA_041307365.1 Chromatiaceae bacterium
CCACGATACATTGCCACCAACCTGGTTGCGCAGCACCGGACCTTTCAATGGCTGCCGTCGCCGTCAGTGCCTGAGAACGTGGTGATCGTCATCGCCCGCTCCGACGACACCACCTTCGGCATTCTGCACTCCCGCCTCCACGAGCTTTAGGCCCTTGGGTTGTGCACCTGGCTCGGCGTTGGCAACGATCCCCGCTACACCCCCACCACCACCTTCGGGACCTTTCCCTTCCCCCGGGGCCTGACTGTCAATCTGGTCATCCCCGCCCTCGGTGAAGGGCAGGCCACCGCCACGGCACTCGAAGGCTCGACGCACCAGAATTGCAACAGATGATACATATAGGTAATATTTGTTGCATGATACAATCTGAGCTTGCCCGTTGGCTGGTGCTTTCTCTCAGCCTTCCCAATCGCCCGGCCAGTACGGCGCGGGTGCGGCTGTGGCGGGCGCTCAGGGACCTGGGCGTTGGCAGTCTGCGCGATGGTGTGTCCGTGCTGCCGGCGACCGCTGCCGCCCGGTCGGCCTTCGAGGGCCTGGCGAGGGACGTTGGCGCCGAGTCTGGGACGGCCTGGCTGCTGGAACTACCCGTTCAGTCGGCCGAGGTGGAGCAAGCCCTGACCGGGTTGTTCGACCGGGCGGCCGCCTATGCCGAGCTTGCCCAGGCGATGACCGGACTGGCGGGGGATCTCCCTGGGCTCGACGAGGTAGGGGCGCGACGGCGGCTGCGCCAACTGGGCAAGTCTCTGTCCGATCTGGAGCGCTTGGACTTCTTCCCCGGGGAGGCCCGCGAGCGGGCGCGCGCTGCCTGCGTGTCCCTGGAACTTGAGATCAACCGGCGCTTCTCGCCGCAGGAGCCAGTCCCGGCCGATCGCGAGGTGACGCGCCTGAAACTTACCGACTACCAGGGCCGCACCTGGGCGACCCGCCGACGCCTGTGGGTGGACCGGGTGGCGAGCGCCTGGCTCATCCGCCGCCACATAGACCCGGATGCCCGCTTCCTGTGGCTCGATAGCCCCGCGGACTGCCCCACGGGGGCCCTCGGCTTCGACTTCGACGGGGCGGCCTTCACCCACGTTGGCGAGTGGGTCACCTTCGAGGTCCTGCTGGCGAGCTTCGACCTGGAGGCCACCCCGGGCCTCGCACGCCTGGCGGCCCTGGTGCACTACCTGGACATCGGTGGCCCGCCGGTGCCCGAGGCGGCCGGGTTCGAGGCGATCATCGCCGGTCTGCGCGCCGGCTGCCCGGACGATGACGCCCTGCTGGCCGCTGCCAGCCCTGTCCTCGATGCCCTGCACCGGCGCTTCGCGGGCATGGACTGACGCTCAACCCTTTCCCAGTCAAGGGCCTGCGCGCATCCGCCTCCCGACCCAGACCCAATCCCAACACCCGAAAGGTATCCCCGTGTCCGCAACCCCACAAGCAACCCCCGCGTCCCAGACACCCCCAACCGACCCACCGGACCCAGTCACGCTGCTGGAAGCATTTATCTATTGGTTCAAACTCGGATTCGTGAGCTTCGGTGGCCCGGCAGGGCAGATCTCCATGATGCACACGGACCTGGTGGAACGTCGTCGCTGGCTCAGTGAGCACCGTTTCCTGCATGCCCTGAACTACACCATGGTCCTGCCGGGACCCGAGGCCCAGCAGTTGGCGACCTACATCGGCTGGCTGATGCACGGCACCCTGGGTGGCATCCTCGCCGGCGTCCTGTTCGTGCTGCCGTCGCTCGGCATCCTGATCGCCCTGACCTGGGTCTATCTGGTCTATGGCGACGTGCCGGTGGTGGCCGGAATTCTTTACGGCATCAAGCCGGCGGTCACCGCCATCGTGGTCTTCGCCGCCTGGCGCATCGGCTCCCGGGCCCTGCGCAACGGCGCCTTGTGGGCCATAGCGGCAGCCGCCTTCGCGGCCATCTTCGCCCTGAACATCCCCTTCCCCTACATCGTCCTGGCGGCGGGGATCATCGGCTATGTAGGTGGCCGTGTCGCCCCGGACAAGTTTAAGACCGGTGGCGGTCACGGGGCCTCGAACAAGAGCTATGGCCCCGCTCTGATCGATGACCACACCCCGACCCCGGAGCACGCCGGCTTCTCCTGGTCACGCACCCTCGTCTACAGCCTGGTGGGTCTGGGGATCTGGGGCCTGGTCGAGGGATCCCTGTTCCTGAGCTACGGTTGGCATGGACCCCTGACCCAGATGGGCTGGTTCTTCACTAAGGCGGCCCTGGTCACCTTCGGCGGGGCCTATGCCGTGTTGCCCTACGTCTATCAGGGGGGCGTGGAGACCCATGGTTGGCTCACGGGCCAGCAGATGATCGACGGCCTGGCACTCGGGGAGACGACCCCTGGGCCGCTCATCATGGTGGTGGCCTTTGTCGGCTTCGTCGGCGGCTGGACCAAAGAGCTGTTCGGCCCCGATGCTCAACTCCTGGCCGGCATCGCCGGGGCCAGTGTGGCGACCTTCTTCACCTTCCTGCCGTCCTTCCTGTTCATCCTGGTGGGTGCGCCTATGGTCGAGGCGACCCGGAACGACCTGAAGTTCA
>JBFZDM010000294.1:0-7837 GCA_041307365.1 Chromatiaceae bacterium
ACCCGTGGCGACAGGGTCGCGGTAACGGGCATGGGAGGGGGCAGGCCGTGGTCATGGCCTTCGTGGGCGGAGATCCCGGTCGCCGTCAGGACAGACAGGGCGGTAGTGAGCAGAATCAGGACAAGGGTGGGGGTTCGCGGCATGTCAGTGTCTCAAGGGGTTCCTGAGCAGGGGGCCGAATAGTGCCCATCTGGGCTAAACGCGTCATCGGAGCCGAGGTTCCCGTTGGCTCTTTCTTGATTCGGCGCCGAGGCGGCAACTGGTTAAGATAGGCGCCGAAGGTGCTCCTTATGGCGTAACAGCTTGACCCATGTCTTGCGACAGGGCGCTGACAGCAGGATGACAGGGCTGTCATTTTAGGCCGCTTCAACATGGATCCTATCCAAGATCCGACCCGCCTGCCGTCCGTCTCGCCCGCTGTCGTTTGGGCCCAGCATTGAGCAGCCAGGCGAGGCTCTCGCTGGCCCGCCTCGCAGGCGAAAGCACCTTCTTCGCAATCGGGCAGGCTCCTTGCGAACACTTGCCTAATTCTTCTTTGTCAGCTAGTTGAAAACGCTATGAAACTGAGATTTTGGAAAGACCGTGCCCAGGGTCCCGCGCCAGGCGAGGCCGGCTGGGAGCAGTTCTTGGTGGAGCGCGTGGTTACGGACAGCCTGCGCGAGCAGAGGCGGAGCCGGCGATGGGGCATCCTCTTCAAATTGCTGACCTTTGCCTATCTTTTCGCGTTGCTTGGGGTGTTGTGGCAGGACACCCTCTTCGATAGCCTGTCCCCGGACGAGAAGCACTCGGCGGTGATTGACATCAAGGGGGTCATAGCCCCCGGCACCCAGGCCAGCGCTATCGATGTCATTGCCGCCTTGGGCAAGGCGTACGAGGACAAAAACACCAAGGGCATCATTCTGCGCATCAATAGTCCGGGCGGGAGCCCGGTGCAGGCGGGCCAGATCAATGACGAGATTCGCCGCCTCCGCGAAAAACACCCGGACATCCCGGTCCATGCCGTGGTGGCCGATCTCTGCGCCTCCGGCGGCTACTATGTCGCCGTGGCGGCGGAGGCCATTCATGTGGACAAGGCCAGCCTGATCGGTTCCATCGGGGTGCGCATCGATTCCTTCGGCTTCGAGCAGGCCATCGAGGAGCTGGGGATCGAACGTCGCCTGCTCACCGCTGGCGCAAACAAGGGCATGCTGGATCCCTTCTCGCCCTTGCCGGAGGAGCAAAAGGCCTTTCTCCAGACCTTGCTGGACCAGCTTCACCACCAATTCATCGCCGTGGTCAAGCAGGGGCGGGGCGACCAACTCAAGGGCAGCGAGGAGATTTTCAGCGGCCTCTTCTGGACCGGGGAGGAAAGCCTGAGCCTGGGCCTGGCCGACAAACTCGGCAGTACGGACTCGGTTGCCCGGGATGTGATCGGTGCCGAGAAGACGGTGGAGTTCAAGGCGAAAAAGGACCTGTTCGAGCGCCTCGCCGATCGCCTGGGGACGGCCATGGTCAGCGCCGTGCTGGAGTTGACGGGTGGCGCCTATCCGATGGCCAGATAAGCTTCAGGCAGCCGACGGTGGGAAGGACAGGGCGATTGCGGCAGTCTTGGAACTTGGCATGAACACTCTTCTGATCCAGTTGATCCGTTAGGGCCGCTGGTTGGAAGAGGCAGGGCGGGAAGGGGTCAAAACGAGACCGACGACCTCGCGGTTCCCCATCAAGAGGGGCACTTTTCGACCCTTGACCGGGCTTTTGCGCAAGTGGGATACTCACGCTTAGGTGATTGGGTTTCCAATCCCCTCCCCGCCGCCTATCTCGGTATCCGGCGCCCGCTGCGGGACTGATCTCACCGGCCCAGGATTGGCTCATCATCCGAGTCCCGGGGGCCGCACACCCAGCCCCCAGGCTAACCAAGGCCCTCGGACCCTAGCAGGTCAGGGATCAATCCCCACTACCACCCGCCGATGGAGCACAGATGGAGACGATGCAACGCCTGACCACGGCCACCCTTACTGCTCTGTGGCTGTTCCACGGGGCCGTGGTGGCGGTTGACACCCCGACCGCGACACCAGCGGCGACGGCCCAGCAACAAGTCGCGGCGGAAGCCTTCCCGCCCGATCAAATCAAGCAGTTGGTTGCCCCAATCGCCCTCTACCCGGATGCCCTGCTGGCGCAGATCTTTATGGCGGCGACCTATCCCCTGGACATAGTCCAGGCGGACCGATGGCTGGATGGCCACGCCGACCTGGAAGGCGAGGCCCTGGCGCAGGCCGCCGCCGCGGAGGGCTGGGACCCCAGCGTCCAGGCCCTGGTCTTCTTTCCCGAGATCGTCGCCTACATGAGCGATAACCTCAATTGGACGCAGGACCTGGGCGACGCCGTCCTGGCGCAGCAGAAGGACGTAACCGAGGCGGTACAGCAGCTTCGGAAAGAGGCCCAGATGGCCGGGACCCTCAAAAGCACCGAGGAACTGAAGGTCGAGTCCAAGGGGGAAACCATCATAGTGCAGCCGGCGGACCCTGAAGTGGTTTATGTCCCGAGCTACAGCCCGGCCACCGCCTACGGCGCGAGCGAGCCCCCGGTCACGAACTACTACCCCGCCAGCTATTCCACACCGGTCTATGTCCCGGGGACCACGGTCACGGATTCATCGACCACCGACAGCCTGCTGGCCTTCGGTGCCGGTGCCCTGGTCGGCGGCTTGCTCACCGCCGCGATCATGTGGGACGACGATGACAACCATATTTGGTACGGCGGCCCTGGCCGCTACGGGGGTGCGGGTTACTGGGGCGGGGCCAATTACTGGAACAACGACTGGAACAGGAGCGTCGAGATCAACCGCAACATCGACCGCAGTCGCAACATCCAGACTGGCGATATCGACATCAATAAAGGCATCGTCGGCAGCGATATCAAGGCCGGCAAATGGGAGCACAACCCTGAGCGTCGAGGAGGGGTGCGCTACCCCAACCAGCAGACACGTGCCAAGTATGATGGTGCCCGTCGCGACGCTAGCATTGACAAGGACCGAGCCCGCGGGCGCGACCCCGACAAGCGCCGCGACATCCAGCCGGCCGGCCGTGTCGGCCAGCTTGGGGATGCCAAGCGTCTGGACGGTGGCGGTAAGCCCGGCGACGTCAAGCGGCCGGATGCCGGTGGCAAGCGCCCCAGCGCCAATCCGCCCAAGACCCGCGAGGCCAAGGTGAACAAGCCGAAGGTTGCCGCTACCCAGCCCCCAAAAGTAAAGCAACCGGCCAAGCGCGATGGGGCCAAGGCCAGCGGCTTCAAGCCCCAGGCCGGTAATCTTGACCGCGCGGCCAGCCAGCGCGGCGCGGCCAGCCGCGGCGGGGGTGGCGTGGCGGGGCGAAGCGGGGGAGGCGGAGCGGCCAAGTCCTCGTTCTCAGGTGGAGGAAAAGGCGGGGCCCGCACCGCTCAAGCCGGTGGCAAGCGCCCCGCCAGTAGTGGTGGGCGTGCCGCCGGTGGTGGTGGGCGTGGCGGCGGCGGGCGTCGTTGAACGGCCAGATCCCCCCCCCTTTGGGTCCACATCAGGAGAACAGTCCCATGATCGCTATCAATAAGAGTCTTTGCCTGGCCACCGCCGGCCTATTTCTCGTGCTCGCCGGTACCCTGGCGGCGTCCGAACCCACGGATCCACCTTCCCCGGCCGCCGCGGCATCCGCGCTTGGGGCCCACTATCCCAGCCCGGATGAGGCCATCCAGGCCCTCCTGGATGCCGCCGCCGCGGGTGGCGGCGCCCTGGCCAAGGTGCTTGGGCCAGGAGTCGGCGACATTGGCTCCGGCGATCCGGTTGCCGATGCCAATGCCCTGGATGACTTCCTCGCCGCCGCGGAGGAGGGGGTGTGGATCGAGCAGGAGGAGGGCGAAGAGGACTTGGCCCTGGTGACCCTGGGCACCGATGAATGGGTATTCCCCATCCCCCTGGCTCGCGACGGGCAAGGCTGGTACTTCGACATGGAAACCGGCAAGGAGGAAATCTTCAACCGCCGTATCGGGCGCAACGAGATCACGGCTATTGAAACTCTGCGCGCCTATGTTCAGGCCCAGGACGAGTATGCCGCCCAAGACCGTAATGGGGATGGGGTCAAGGAATATGCCCGCCGCCTCATGAGTAGCGCCGGTAGCCGCGATGGGCTTTATTGGCCCACGAAGGAGGGCGAGCCGGAGAGCCCCATGGGTCCCTTGGTAGCGGAGGCGGTGGCCGAGGGCTACCAGCCCGGGCAGAATGGTGGGGCAAGCCCCTATCACGGCTACCTGTTTCGGACCCTCCCCGCCCAGGGTGCCAATGCCCCTGGCGGGGCGAGGGACTACCTGGTGGACGGCCGCCTCACCGGAGGATTCGCCTTGCTTGCCATTCCGGCCGAGTACGGCAACTCCGGGGTCTTGAGCTTCCTGGTCAACCAGTCCGGCATCGTCTATGAGAACGACCTGGGCGAGGACACCGCCGCCGCTGGGGCGGCCATCAGCGCCTACGACCCGGGCGAGGGTTGGTCAGCGGTTACCGACTGAGCCTCAGCCGCCGATACCCGCGCCATGCGTGTGTCGGCGCCGCCCCGCGGCGGACCTGGCTGGCCAGTTCATCGTCGAGTATGGCATCAGGAGGGGTCAAGGCCGGTATGAATACGCCCTGTCTGTGATAACGAGGCTGCTCCCTTGCCATCGATTGGCCCCATCATGGTATTTCGACGCCTCGCGGCGGTTCTCGGCCTCGTTCTCTTGACCGGCTGTGGAACCCCTTCACCGATCCGGGCGCCTGCGAGTCCACCTCAAATGGGTCATGAGCGGGATCGGTTGCTTTCCCTTGTTGCGGCATGTCATCTGCTGCGGGTTGGTCAGGCGTCGGATGCCCCGGTCACCGACGCGACAGTCATCGCGGCGACCAAGAAATACGGTTTTTCCATCGCGGACGTGCGGATGCGTGCCGACGTGCTGCGGCGGACAATGCCTTCGGGACAGTGGGAGCTTGCCCGCTCGGGGACATCTTCCTGCAACCAGCTCGCGGGCCTGACCGGGGCGCGGCCGGCCCCGGTTCGTTTCAAGAAGGCGGGAGAAACCAAACCCATCTGGCTCCGGGTCTCGGGTGAGATCAAGGACGGCTTTGCCGAGCGCGTGGTCGCCGAGATCAGCAAACAAAGGGCGGTGGGGGTCGTTATCGACAGCCCTGGCGGTTCCGTGAACGAGGCGCGCAAACTGGGGCGCTACTTGCGGACTCAGGGCCTGCGCGCAGCGGTGGACAAGTCATGTCTCTCGGCCTGCGTCGATGTGCTTGCCGGGGGGGTCGAACGCTACGTAACCCCAGGGGCCATCCTCGGAATACATCAGAGCAAGGTGCCCAGGCACCTGAGCAGCCACGAGAGCGGGCAGGCCTACGTCGCCCTCTCGGCCCTCTACCTGAGGGAAATGGGGGTGGATGACAATATGGCGCTTGTCGCCGCGGCAGTGCCCCACAACAAGATTTTTCTCATCTCCATCGAAAACGCCCTCAAGTCCAGATTGGCGACCAACGTCATCAGCCGCCTTTAGCCGGTCGGCGAAGGGGGCGAGGGGTGGCGCACATCGCGCGAGGGTGAACCACCTATGTAAAATGCAAGGTTCCGCAACTTGTTGACCTAGCGGCCCTCCAGGAACTGGAGGCGATCCAGCCACGATCAGCCTGGGGTCCCAAGCACATCCACGCCTTCTGCTTCCAGCATGGCCACCAGCCTGATGAGGGGCAGGCCGACGAGGGCATTGGGATCATCCCCCTCCAGGCGTTCGAAGAGGGCGATGCCGAGCCCCTCCGACTTGAAGCTGCCAGCGCAATTGAAGGGCTGTTCGCGATCCACATAGCCGGCGATCTGGGCCTGGGTCAAGGACCGGAAGTGGACGCGGAAGGGCTCGCGGACGACTTGCGCCTGGCCAGTGGCGCTGTTCAAGAGGCAAAGCCCGGTATGGAAGACCACCTCCTTGCCGGCGGCCTGGGTGAGTTGGGCCAGGGCGCGCTCGCGACCGCCGGGCTTGCCGAGGATCTCGCCATCGACGCAGGCGACTTGATCCGAGCCGATGACCAGGGCCTCGGGAAAAGCCATCGCCACGGCCCGGGCCTTGGCCTCCGCCAGCCTGGTCACCAGGGTCTCCGGCGACTCGCCGGGCCGGTGTGATTCATCCACCTGGGGCGCGGCGGTCAGAAAGGGGAGGCCAAGCCGCTCCAACAGTTCGCGGCGAAAGGGCGAGGTGGAGGCCAAAACCAGGGTTGGATAGGTCACGGGGGCCTCGGGAGGGAGGGGAAGAGGGCGGGTGTGGTCGGCGGGGCGCGAGATACCCCGCCGGTGGAGCCGGGCGAGGCATCCTTAGCGGGTGCGCTCGCAAACCCCCTCGGGGAAGAAGAAGGCGATCTCGACGGCGGCAGTATCCGGGCCATCGGAACCATGGACCGCGTTTTCGGTGACTTCCTTGGCAAAGTCGGCGCGGATGGTGCCGGGGGCGGCCTTGGCCGGATCGGTGGCGCCCATCAATTCGCGGTTACGGGCGATGGCGTTCTCGCCTTCGAGCACCTGGACCATGATGGGCCCGGAGGTCATGAAATCGACTAGTTCGCCAAAGAAGGGGCGCTCCTGGTGGACAGCGTAGAAGGCGGAAGCCTGCTCGCGGCTCAGGTGCAGCATGCGCGCCGCGACGATGCGCAGCCCGCCCTGCTCGAAGCGTTGATAAATGTCGCCGATGTGGTTCTTGGCGACGGCGTCGGGCTTGATGATGGAAAAGGTACGTTCGATGGCCATGGGGCGGGGACTGCCTGCGTGGATCAAAAGGGATGGACGGGGAAGCTCATCGGCGCGGCGTCGCGCCCACTGGGCCCAGGGCCCGCCCGGCTAGGGAGGGCGAAGTTTAGTCTCTCGCGATCGAGGTGGCAATTCAGGCCGAGCCACCTCTGCCTTCCGCCCTCTACCTTAATGACCCTGCCCGATTTCCTCCGCCCCCCGACCTTTGGAGAGCGTCGCCGTGACCTGTGACGAGCCTTTGCTGGGTCATTCTGGGCCTGGAATCCGTTATCATCGCCGTAAGCGCTTCCTCTTCGTTACCTTCTTACCGACAAGGCCCCCCATGCTGACGCTGAATCTCTCCAGCCTCGTCAAGTTCCTGATCGGCATCCTCTTCCTTCAGGGGACGACGGGGCTGCTCGTCTATACGGCCCTGAAGACGGATCTGAATCAGACCTGGCCCCTGTTCGGCGCCTTGGGCGTCACGGTCGCGGCCATGACCGCCCTCTGGTTCAATGCCATCGCCGACAATGCCCGCAAGCAGTGCCTGGCCAAGGCCCAGGCCAGTTTCTCGCGGGAGCGGGAAAAGATCCGGGTCCAGGCGGAGCAGGAAAAGACCCGGGAGGTCAAGAACAGCCAGCGCCAGGCCCAGCGCCAACAGCAACGGGCCCGTACTGGCAGTCAGATCAAGACTGGCCTCCTCATCGGCGGCGGGGTCAGCGCCGGTTTGCTCCTGCTCATGACCCAGGTAATTTCCCTGGGCCTGTTGGCCTTGACCACCGCTGGCGGCGCGGCCATTGGCTACGGGGTGCGCGCGCGCCAGGAGCGGCTGGGGTCCGGCGAGAGTCTGCTCAGGCTGGGTCGTCGCGATAAGTCGGTCCAGGTACTGGAGACCAAGCCGGCCACCAGGGTTATCCCCCAGAACCCCCACCCGGAGACCGAGCGGAGCTGGGAATCGGATTGATGCCCCCCGGTTTCCCGATGGGCTCTTATACCCACCGGATGTGATTTCGCAGCGATCGGCGGGGGCGGGTGCGGGGTGGCGGGTGGCGGCAGGCGGGGGTGTCGACAGCAGGGATGCTGTCGTCAAGCCTACAAGG
>JBFZDM010000332.1:0-9548 GCA_041307365.1 Chromatiaceae bacterium
CAATGGCGGCGACCTGCCGGCGGGCCATCGGGGATGCCCTGGGGCTCAGGGATAGATCGCCTTAGGGCGCACGGAGGATAACCATTAAGGGAAAGCCAGGTGAAAAGGTAGCGCTGGTCCGGGATTAGATGGGCGTGGCCAGGGGCAAATACCCTCCTGGTTGGCATGAGGCCGATTTGCAGGGGGGACAAAGGTTCGCCACAAAAAATGTTCAGCCGCCAAAAATGAAACCGCGCCTGGGCGCGGTTTCACTGGTTCCTTCCTGCCAACCCCTTCCTTCGGGCGTATCAGATTACCTGATCCTTACTTGGCCTCGGCGGCGGGAGCAGCCGGCGGAGCGGGCGGAGCATAGGGCACGCCGTAGGGAGCGCCATAGCCATAAGGGGCGCCATAGCCATAGGGGCCACCCCAATAGGGGCCATAGCCATAGTAGTCACGATAGCGGTTGTAGCCACGGCCCCAGCCACGGCCACCACCGGACATGTTCATATTGAAGTCGCCATAGCCATCTCCAAACATATCGTTCCACCAGTCGTTACCGCTGTTGCCCCAACCCGGGCCACCCCAACCAGGGCCGCCCCAGAAGGCAGAAGCGGTAGCGGAAACACCGAGCAGAGCGGCAACGGCCGCGGCGGTAGCAAGCTTTTTCATTCGATTCTCCAGTATTTTGCGATTCTGTTCAGCAAGCGAGACACTCTATGGTGCCTACGGCTATCTATAATATTAGAATATGATAAATTTCAAAATCGGCATTATCTATCTCATAGAAAAGGATCATAGACAGGATCGAAATTTGCGCCAGCCCCGAGCGAAACAGGGCCTCATGGGCTTTTCAGCCGTCGCGCTACCTGTGCCAGATCCTCCCAGGCCCTAGCCTTTTGCTCCGGTGAGCGTAAGAGATAGGAAGGGTGATAGGTCACCATCACAGGCAGGGCAGCGGCTCCGAAGCTGAACCAGCGCCCACGCAAACGGCCGACGGCCTCGTCGGTCTCGAGCAGCTTCTGGGCGGAGACGCGCCCCAGGGAGAGGATGATTCGTGGTTGGACCAGTTCGATCTGGCGCATCAGGAAGGCGCGGCAGGCCGCCGCCTCCTCGGGCCTGGGGTCCCGATTGCCGGGGGGGCGGCACTTGAGGATGTTGGCGATATAGACCTGGTCGCGATCCAAGCCGATAGCCGCCAACATCCGGTTCAGGAGTTGGCCGGCGCGGCCGACGAAGGGCTCGCCCTGGCGGTCCTCGTCGGCGCCGGGGGCCTCGCCGATGAGCATGAGGTCGGCGTCCCGCCGTCCCACGCCAAAGACGGTCTGGGTACGAGTTTCGCACAGACCACAGGCGCGGCAGGAGGCCACCGCCATCCGCAGGTCTTCCCAGTTCAGGCCGGGGCTGCCCAGGCCTGAACTGGGCGCGGCCTCCTTAGTCGACACCGGGGGTACGGACCAAACCGCCGGTTTAGCCGCTGTCGCTTCCATCTGGGCCAGCGCAGTATTGGGGATGGCTGGAGCCACCTCCCGGCCGGGTTCAACCGCTTGGCTGCCATGCCCGCCAGATCCGCCGCGCGGCCGCCAGGACTGGATACCCATGGCCTCCAGGTAAAGGTGGCGCCGGATCGGATCCACCGTCACCCCCGTCACACGTCCGCGGCCTGGGGATGGGCGCGTTGTAGCGGCTTCAGCAACTTGTTGCAGGCGTTGATGTAGGCCTTGGCGGAGGCAATGATGATATCCGTGTCCGCCCCCTGACCGTTGACGATGCGCCCACCCTTCTCCAGACGCACGGTCACCTCGCCCTGGGCGTCGGTGCCGCTGGTGATATTGTTGACCGAGTAGAGCCTCAGCACGGTGCCCGAGTTGACGATGGACTCGATGGCCTTGAAGGTGGCGTCCACCGGGCCACCGCCGATGGCGGCGCCAGGCTCCTCCTGGCCATCCATCAGCAGGACCAAGTCTGCCTTGGGTGTCTCGCCCGTCTCGGAGCAGACCCGCATGGAGACCAGCTTGATGCGCTCGTTGGCGGCATCGAGATTGGCGTCCGTGACCAGGGTCTGCAGGTCTTCGTCGAAAATCTCGTGTTTCTTGTCCGCCAACTCCTTGAAGCGGGCGAAGGCGACATTGAGATCCTCCTCGGAATCAAAGCTGATACCGAGATCGCCCAGGCGGCTCTTGAAGGCATTGCGGCCCGAGTGCTTACCCAGAACCATGCGGTTCTCCGTCCAGCCCACGTCCTCGGCCCGCATAATCTCGTAAGTCTCGCGGTGCTTGAGGACACCATCCTGATGAATGCCGGACTCATGGGCAAAGGCATTGGCGCCTACCACGGCCTTGTTCGGCTGCACCGGGAAGCCGGTGATGCCGGATACCAACCGCGAGCAGTTGACGATCTGGGTGGTGTCGATGCGGGTATCACAGGCGAAATGGTCCTGGCGGGTGCGCACGGCCATGACGATTTCTTCCAGGGCGGCGTTGCCCGCGCGTTCGCCGAGGCCATTGATGGTGCATTCCACCTGGCGCGCGCCATTACGCACCGCCGCCAATGAATTAGCGGTGGCCAGGCCGAGGTCGTTATGACAATGGACGGAGAAGATGGCCTTGTCCGCGTTCGGCACCCGTTCCATCAAGTTGCGGATGAGGTCACCGAACTGATAGGGCACGTTATAGCCGACGGTATCCGGGATGTTGACGGTGCGCGCCCCGGCGTCGATCACCGCCTCCAGGACCCGGCAGAGGAAGTCGAGTTCGGAACGTCCCGCGTCTTCCGGCGAAAACTCCACATTGTCCGTGAAACGGCGCGCCCGCTTGACGGCATGCACCGCCTGCTCCAACACCTGGTCCGGCGACATCCGCAACTTTCGCTCCATGTGGATGGGCGAGGTAGCGATGAAGGTGTGAATGCGCGCCGACTTGGCGCCGGCCAGAGCCTCGCCAGCGGTATCGATATCGCGATCCAGGGCCCGCGCCAGGCCACAGACGGTACTATCCTTGATGGCCGAGGCCACCGCCTTGACGGCCGCGAAGTCGCCGGGGCTGGCGATGGGGAACCCAGCCTCGATCACATCGACCCGGAGCTTTTCCAGGGCCTTGGCAATGCGGACCTTTTCATCCTTGGTCATGGAGGCGCCGGGGCTTTGTTCGCCGTCCCGGAGAGTGGTATCGAAGATGATGAGATGTTCTTTGCTCATGGCTCGCTCCCGCGTCGCCGCGCCCTGGCCAGCGCGGTCTTGATGTAACAGTCTGAATTATTGCGTATTCTAGGCCCCCGCCGGGGTATGTGTGTCTTGACTGCCCCTCAGGGCAGCAGCAGGCGCACAAGCAGGAGCGGCAGGGACGGAATCCCCGCCGAAAGGGCGGTCGCGAAGCAGCGCGATGGGGGTCTGACAGTGATTCTCGACATGGTCGTTGCTCTTCTCTGAAATCCGAATATAGGGCAAGCAGGGCAGGATGCCAAGGGGCGCTTGGTGGAGGCGCGGGCGCGGGCGGGCCGAAAGGGCTTGGGTTGCAAGGAAAGCGGGCCGGATTCATATAGAATGGGGCCCCAGGCCGCATTCAATGGGCTAGGCCCCGCCCCCCGCCGGGGGCGTCATCGACACCTTCCGGACGGCATCTTCGTATGGAGTACAAAGACTACTACAAGACCCTTGGGGTCCCCCGCGACGCCACCAAGGAGGTCATCAAGCAGGCCTACCGCAAGCTGGCGCGCAAGTATCACCCGGATGTAAGCAAGGAGCCGGATGCCGAGGCGCGCTTCAAGGAGATCAACGAGGCCAACGAGGTCCTCAAGGATCCGGAGAAGCGGGCCGCCTACGACGCCCTGGGTAGCCAGTGGCGCGCGGGCCAGGAATTCCGGCCGCCACCGGGCCAGGGTGGCTTCCATCGCGAGTTTCATTTCAGCACGGGGGACGCGCGCGGCTTCAGCGACTTCTTCTCCTCCCTCTTTGGTGGCGGCTTAGGTGGCTTCGGGGATGCCTTCGCCGAGACCCGTCGCGGCACCGGCGGCCGGCGCGAGGACCTCTTCCGCCAACGCGGGCAGGACCAGACCGCCCAGGTCGAGATCAGCCTCGAGGAGGCCTACGCCGGCTGCACGCGAGAGCTGCGTTTGGAGACCCCGGTTCAGGACGCCCAGGGCCGGGTCAGTTCCCAGTCGCGCACCCTCAAGGTCCGCATCCCTGCCGGTGTCAGCCAAGGTCGCCAGATTCGCCTTGCCAGCCAAGGCCAGCCTGGCATGGGCGGCGGTCCCCCTGGCGACATCTACCTGGAGGTCAAGCTCAGGCCCCACCACATCTACCAGACCGATGGCCGTGACGTTCTCCTGCACCTGCCCATAGCCCCCTGGGAGGCAGCCCTGGGGGCCAGCATCCAGGTACCGACCCTGGGCGGCGCCGTCAGCCTCAAGATTCCGGCGGGGAGCCAGAGCGGCAAGCGCATGCGTCTCAAGGGTCGCGGCTTGCCAGGGGACCCTCCCGGCGATCAGTTGGTAATCCTCGAAATCGTTACCCCCCCGGCGGACACGGAGGCGGGCAAGGCCCTATACCAGCGCATGGCCGAGAGCTTCACCTTCAACCCGCGCGCCAGGCTCGGAGGCTGAGATCATGAATCAGTCCCTCGAAATCCTCCAGGGCATGGTCCTTGACGAAAGCCTGACCTTCGGACTGGAGGATTTGACCCAAATCTGCGGCATCAGCGACGAACTCCTGGTCCTGCTGGTTGGCGAGGGCCTGCTGGCCCCCAGGGGCCAATCGCCCGCCGACTGGCGCTTTGATGGCCTCCAGGTTCGCCGTGTCCGCCGCGCCCTGCGCCTCAGCCACGACCTGGAACTCGACTGGCCCGCCACAGCCCTCGCCCTGGATCTCCTCGAAGAGATCGAGCGGTTGCGGGGACGCATCCACTGCCTCGAACTTCAGGTGGGGCGGCGGGACTAGAGCCCCCAGACCAGGGACCTCATACCAGGGACACCGGACGAAGGACGGAGCGATCAGCATGACCAACCCCGAAATCCTCGGCCAACTGAGCAGCCTCCAGGCCATGATGGCGGACCTCTTGCTGGGCGTGCCCGCCAGTGAGGCCAATAGCCGCTTCCATCCCCGGCTGGCGTCATTGGCCTGGTATCTTGGCCGTTCCGTCTATCGCGAACTTTATTGGCTACGGGAGGTGTTGGCGGAAGAAGCGGACCTGGCCGGGCGGGTGCGACATTTCTTCGCTCCCGGCGAACAAGCGGCGCCTTGCGACCTGCTACCGCCAGCGGACCACTTGCTGGCCTGGGCGGCAGAGATTCAGGGCGAGCACCTGCGCCGGCTGGCCACTCCTGGCGCCTTGCCCGACAGCCCCCTGCTAAGGGACGACCTCCTGCCCTGGTTCCTGCTCCAGGAGACAGCGCGGGACTACGAGGCCATGCTCTGGGTCCTGCTCGCCCGGCGCCTGAGTCGGCCTGATGCAACCCCCACCGGCAAACCCCTGAAGGCATGCCCCCCCTCCGCCGAGGCGGTGGAGATCACCCAGGGCCATTACCGCATTGGTTCCCGCGACGAGCCCTTTGCCTACGACAACGAACTCCCACCCCAGGCGGTAGAGCTTTCCGGCTTTCGCATCGCCCGGCTACCCGTGTCCAACGCCGAGTTTCTGGGCTTCATGGTGGAAGGCGGCTACGCCCGCCAGTCTCTCTGGGACCAGGCGGGACAGGACTGGCTGGCCGCCAGCCAGGTCAGATCCCCCTGGCACTGGCGCCAGGACAGCCAGGGACATTGGTATGGCATGGGCATGAACGGCGCCCGCCCCCTCAGCGCCGACGAGCCGGTAGCCGGCATCTGCCGCCACGAGGCCAGGGCCTATGCCGCCTGGGCGGGGAGCCTGGGGGGCGCCCTCGCCGGAGCCGTGCTCCAGCATGAATATCAGTGGGAGATCGCCGCCCGCGGCGGCCAGATCCAGGGAACGGGCCGGGTGTGGGAATGGTGCGCCAACCCCTTCCACCCCTATCCGGATTTCTCCCCTTTCCCCGATCCCTCGGTCTCCCAACAAGCTTTCGAGCCTCACTCAGGTGTCCTGCGCGGCGCCAGCCTCCACACCCAACGCTGCCTGCGCCGCGCCAGTTTTCGTCACCCCGCCGCCCCCGCCGACCGTTTCCGCGTCTCTGGCTTCCGCCTGGTCTTCCCGCCCACCTAGACGTCAACCTATCCTATTGTTTCAATTATCCCTCATTCCATTCATGCTGCACTGCAATACAATGGATTTATATAATTTGTTTTATCAATAGACACCAAGACTGTACCTTACACTCCATGCTTTCAGCGCAGGGATTCGCGCTTGACCGCCGGCCTCTCCGCCGTGCCGACCGCCAGGGTGGTGCCTCATTCTAGTAGTGCCCCGCCAGTTCCCTGTCCCCAGCCGCTTCTCTCGCGAGAGGCCGCCTTCATAGGTAGCCAACGATGGAATCTATTTTCGTTGCCGTCGCCTTCATGAGCATCCTGGGCCTGATGCTGTCATCCATTCTGGTTTTGGCCAACAAGCGCCTCTTTGTCTTCGAGGACCCCCGTATCGATCAGGTCGAGGAACTGCTGCCCCACGCCAACTGTGGCGCCTGCGGTACCCCGGGGTGCCGTCCCTTCGCCGAGATGCTGGTCAAGCGGGAGATCGAACCGGCCAGGTGCACGGTCAATTCCAAGGTTATGAACCAGGCTATCGCGAAGTTCCTCGGCGTGGATATGGGCAACCAGGAGAAACAGGTCGCCCGCCTGGCCTGCGCTGGGGGCAGCCATGTCGCCTACGTCCGCGCCTCCTACGGCGGTGTCAATTCCTGTCGGGCCGCGGCCATGGTCTCCGGCGGCGGCAAGGGCTGCGCCTGGGGCTGCCTGGGCCTGGGCGACTGCGCCGAGGTCTGTGACTTCAACGCCATCCATATGGATCGTCATGGCCTACCGGTCGTCAACGAGACAGATTGTACTGCCTGCAACGATTGCGTCGAGGTCTGCCCCAAGGATCTCTTCAGCCTGCAACCCGTCAGCCGCCAATTATGGGTTGCCTGCAAAAACCTGGATTTCGGTGACGAGGCCGAGGCCGAATGCAGCGTCACCTGCACCGCTTGCGGCCGCTGCGCCCAGGACTCCCCCGAGGGACTGATCGAGATCCGCGACAACCTGGCGGTGATCGATTATTCCAAGAACAGCCTGGCCTCCCGCGTCGCCATCGAACGATGCCCCACTGGCGCCATCGTCTGGCTGGAGAGGGGCGGCAAGGCGGCAAAGGGCAAGGATGCGCGCAAGGTCGTGCGAAAGGAGGCCCTCAAGCCCCAGAATGCCAAGCCATTACCCCTGACGCGCACCCGGACGGCCTGGGCTTGACTGGGGGACTACTAGCCAAGGATCACCCCGAAACCCTTCGATGCCAGGGCCATAGCACCACAAGAATCCGGATCCGCGGCGCCACCCGGCAACCGGATTCGCCAATATCTGACCGCTGAGAAGACCAAGGCCATGTTCGGAAAAAAAGACGAGAAGACCTTCAAGTATCCTGGCGTTCGCCAAGCGATGGACGGCAACACCGCTGTCATTCAGTGCGAACGGGAGGCCTCCGACGCCGCCGGCGCCTACCCCATCACGCCTTCCACCCAGATGGGCGAGTACTGGGCCGAGGCCGTGGCGGACGGCCACATCAACATCTCCGGACGGCCCCTGATCTTTGTCGAACCCGAGTCCGAACACGCCGCGGCGGCCGTCACCGCCGGCATGTCCATGTCCGGACTGCGCGCCACCAACTTCTCCTCGGCCCAGGGCGTCGCCTTCATGCACGAATCCCTGTACGCCGCCGTTGGCAAGCGTCTGCCCTATGTGCTCAACATCGGCTGCCGCGCCATCACCAAGGCCAGCCTCAATGTCCACTGCGCCCATGACGACTATCACTGCATCGACGACACCGGCTTTTTCCAGATCTTCGGCAAGAATACCCAGGAGGCGGCGGACCTCAACCTCATCGGCCGCAAAATCGCGGAACTCTCCCTGACCCCGGCGGCGGTGGCCCAGGATGGCTTCCTCACCACTCACTTGATCGAGCCCCTGATGGTGCCCGAGCGGGAACTGGTGGCCGAATTCCTGGGTCGCCCCGACGACTTCATCGATTGTCCAACCCCAGCCCAGAAACTGGTCTACGGCGCCACCCGTCGCCGCGTGCCCGAGGTCTGGGACGTGGATAAGCCCATGGTGTCGGGCACGGTGCAGAACCAGGACGCCTACATGCAGGCGGTAGCCGCCCAGCGCCCCTATTTTTTTAACCATATCGCCGACCTCACCGACGTGACCATGGCGGAATACCATGCGCTCACCGGCCGCCGTTACCGCCGCGTCAGCGGCTACAGGATGGATGACGCCGAGTATGTCATCCTGGGCCAAGGCAGCATGATCGTCCAGGCCGAGGCGGTGGCCGACTACCTGCGGGGGACCCGCAAGCTCAAGGTTGGCGTGGTCAACCTCACCATGTACCGCCCCTTCCCCGGCGATCTCATCGGTCCCATGCTCAAGGGCAAGCTGGGCGTGGCGGTACTGGAGCGTACCGACCAGCCCCTGGCCGAGGACCTGCCCATCATGCGCGAGATCCGCGCTGTCATGAGTAAATGTCTGGAGAATGGCAGCCTCGCCCGTGACGAGCGCGCGCCCTTCCCCGGCTACGCCACCTACAAGCCGGGCGACATGCCTCGCCTCTACTCCGGCTGCTACGGCCTGGGCTCCCGCGACCTCCAGCCCGAGGGCCTGATCGCCGCCATCGAAAACATGCTGCCCACCGGCCGCCGCCAGAAATTCTTCTATCTCTCAGTCGATTTCATGCGCGAGGCCACAGACCCCAAGGAGGAGATCCGTCTCCAGGCCCTGAGCGACGCCTATCCCGAGGTGGCGAACCTGGCCCTCAAGGGCAGTGAGAACCCGAACCTGCTGCCCAAGGGCGCCATCACGGTGCGCATGCACTCGGTCGGCGGCTGGGGCGCGGTGACCACGGGCAAGAACCTGGCCATGACCCTCTACGAACTGCTTGGCTTCGACATCCGTGCCAACCCAAAATACGGTTCGGAGAAGAAGGGCCAGCCCACCACCTACTTCCTGTCCGCGGCCCCGGAGGCCATCCGCCTCAACTGCGAGTACACCTACGTGGACGTGGTCATGTCGCCGGACCCCAATGTCTTCACCCACTCCAACCCCTTGTCGGGCCTGAAGAAGGGTGGCGTCTTCATCATCCAGTCCAGCCTGGACAGCGCCGAGGCGGTCTGGGCCACCTTCCCGCCCGAGGCGCGGCGCTTCATCATCGACAATAAGATCCACGTCTTCTATGTGGATGGCTTCAAGATCGCGCGTGACGAGGCCTCGGATCTGGAACTCCAGTTCCGTATGCAGGGCAACGCCTTCCAGGGCGCCTTCTTTGCCGCCTCGCCCCTGATGGAGCGAGCCGGCCTTGACGAAAACGGCCTGTTCCAGGCTATCGAGGACCAGTTACGTTCCAAGTTCGGCGGCAAGGGCGAGCGCGTGGTCCAGGACAATCTGCGCGTGGTGCGCCGCGGTTTCGACGAGATCATCGAGATCA
>JBFZDM010000361.1:0-5441 GCA_041307365.1 Chromatiaceae bacterium
GGGCCCATCGATGACCCCCGCCGACACCTCTTCTCCCCGGTGGGCCGGCAGGCAGTGCATGAAGAGGGCATCGGGATGGGCGAGGGCCAGCAAATCCTCGTCCACCTGGTAGCCCGCGAAGGCCCTTTCCCGCGCCCGCTGTTCCTCTTCCTGGCCCATGCTGGCCCAGACGTCCGTGACCAGGAGATCCGCTCCCGCCGCCGCCTCCCGCGGATCGCGCATCACCACGCAGCGGTCGGCGACCTGGGCCAGCAGCCCGGCCTCCGGCTCGAAGCCCTCGGGACAGGCGACACGCAACTGGAAGTCGAAGAGGCGGGCGGCCTCCATATAGGACTGACACATGTTGTTGCCATCGCCGATCCAGGCCACGGTGCGGCCCTGGATGTCGCCGCGATACTCGAACCAGGTCTGCAGGTCGGCGAGTAACTGGCAGGGGTGCAAGCGGTCGGTGAGGCCGTTGATGACGGGTACCCGGGAATGGGCGGCGAACTGTTCCACGATGCGGTGGGCGAAGGTGCGGATCATGACCACGTCCACCATGCGTGACAGGACCCGGGCGCTATCCTCGATGGTCTCGCCACGGCCGAGCTGGGTGTCACGGGAGGAGAGGAAGATGGCGTGACCGCCGAACTGGGCCATGCCGGCCTCGAAGGAGACGCGGGTGCGGGTCGAGGATTTCTCGAAGATCATGCCCAGGACCTTGTTGGTCAGGGGGGCATAGGTCTCCCCGGCCCGCCGCATCCGTTTGAGTTCGGTGGCGCGCCGGAGAAGGGCGCGGGCCTCGGTGGCGTCGAGGTCGGCGAGGGTCAGGAAGTGGCGGGGCGGGGGATGCGGATGGATCATGGCGTTCGTTATCCTCCGGCGGCCGGACGCGACGGGGTAGCGAGGAAGGCGGCGACCAGGGCCGAAAGCTGGTCGACGAGCTGGTCGGCCTGGGCCATTTCCAGGATCAGAGGTGGCAGCAGGCGGATGACGCGATCGGCGGTGACATTGATGAGCAGTCCGGCCTCCAAGGCCCGGCCCACCAGTTCGGCGCAGGGGCGGTCGAGTTCGATGCCGATCATGAGCCCCAGGCCGCGGATGTCGCGCACCCCGGGTATAGGGCCCAGGGCCTGGCGGAAGCCGGTGAGCAGGTGATCGCCCAGGCGCGCCGCCTGGTCCACCAGGTGAGCGCGCTCCAGGGTCTCCAGCACGGCGAGGGCGGCGCGGCAGGCCAGGGGGTTGCCACCAAAGGTAGAGCCATGGCTGCCTGGCACCAGCACCTCCGCCGCCAGTCCCCGCGCCAGGCAGGCGCCGATGGGCATGCCGTTGCCCAGCCCCTTGGCCAGGGTCATGACATCGGGGTGGATGCCCGTGTGCTGGTGGGCGAAGAGGCGGCCGGTACGGCCCATGCCGGTCTGGACCTCGTCCAGCATGAGAAGCCAGCCGTGGCGGTCGCATATTTCGCGCAGGCGGGGCAGATAGTCCGGTGCCGGGATGCGGATGCCGCCCTCGCCCTGGATGGGCTCGACCAGGACGGCGACGATATCCGGCCGGTAGGACGCCGCCGTCTCCACCGCCCCCAGATCGTCGTAGGGCACACGGGCGAAGCCCTGGACCAGGGGCTCGAAGCCGGCCTGGACCTTGCGGTTGCCCGTGGCGCTGAGGGTGGCCAGGGTGCGACCATGGAAGCTGCCTTCCATGACCAGGATGGCGGGCTGCACCATGCCGCGCTGGTGGCCGTGGAGGCGCGCCAACTTGATGGCGGCCTCGTTTGCCTCGGCGCCCGAGTTGCAGAAGAAGACCCGATCCATGTTGGCGCTGGTCGTCAGCAGGGCCCCGAGTTCGGTCTGGGCGGCGATCTGGTAGAGGTTGGAGGTGTGAACCAGACGGCCGGCCTGCTCGCAGAGGGCGTCGCGCACCGCCGGATGGGCGTGGCCCAGCCCGCACACGGCGATACCCGACAGGGCATCGAGATAACGCTTACCGGTGTCGTCCCACAGCCAGGGGCCCTCGCCGTGGGTGAAGGTGACCGGCAGGCGCCTATAGGTCGCCATCAAGGGATCGATCATGCTGAAACCCGCTCCACGCAAAATACAGTCACTATGCGGCAGAGGCCTAAAACAGCAGACAAGGGCCTGAATAGTAACAAAAAGAAAAAGGCGGCTCCCTCCGGACGGAAACCGCCTCTATTCGCTGAAACAAGCGGCAGGATTATAGCCAGGTCCGGCAAGCGCTGCCAAGCCCTTGATGAATATTCTAATTTTAGCGACATGTCGCGGAAGGGAGACAAGGATGGCCAAGCCCGGCCCCTGTATCCTAGAGGATTGTAATCCATTCCATTTCCGTTCCGGTCAGGGCCCTTCTGGTGCCTGACGGAAATAAACCCCAGGGCGCGTACGAGGGGGATGAGGCCGGAATGTCAGTCCTTCGGGTCAGAAGCCAAGGAGAAGCCGGGCGACGAGAAAGAGGAGGGCGGCGAAGCCCACCAGCCGCCACATCCGATCGCGTCTGTGCCGCCGGGCGCGATGGGCAGCGATGGCGCGTGCCAGGGCCGGATCGGCGGCCAGGGCCGGGTCCAGGAAGACGCGACGATGGCGTAGTCCGATGGATTCAACGGCGGCAATGGCCTCCAGGGCGGTGGCACGGTAAAGGCCGGCGTCGATATCCACCAGCCGCCGGCGGAGCAATTCATGAGCGTGCATCCGGGCCATGTCGATGTCGTTGAACTGGGCGGCGTGGCGCAGCTCGGGGTCGGCGCCGGCCGCGGGTGCCGGCGGCACCCTCTCGGCGAGAAAAAGGCGCGCCAGGCCAGGATGGGTCGCGCTGGTCTCGGTGAGCAGATAGCCGGGATGCATGGCCATCGGTCAGCCGCTGACGGCTGGGGTTGCCGCGGCGGTCCTTGCAAAGGGGGCCCCGGCTTCCGCGAGGCGCCTGACCGTGTTGGGCAGATGATCCAGCAAGATGCCGGCGAATGCCTCCAGGGCCTGGATGCGGGGGAAACTGCGGCGATAGACCAGGGAAATGCGCCGGAAGGCATCCGGCAGTTCCAGCCGGCGGGCGATGATGCCGGTGTCCGTCATCCAGCCGCCGCGAATGGCCAGGGCCGGGACCAGGGTGCAGCCAAAGCCAGCGCCCACCAGTTGCAGCAGGGTTTCGAGGCTGGCCGCGCGCAGGTCCGCCATCTCGCCCCGATGCGGCCGATCCGCCAGGTGGCACACCTCCATCACCTGATGAGTCAGGCAATGGCCCTCGGCCAGCAACAGGAGTTCGATCTCGGTCAGATCCTCGGCCGTGATCTCTTCCTTGTTGTAAATGGGGTGGTTGCGAGGATGAGCCAGCCAGAAGGGTTCGTCAAATAGGGGTATTTGCGCCAGATCCGGCTGACCGACGGGGCTGGCGATCAAGGCCGCGTCCAGGTCGTGGCGCTGTAGGCGGCCGAGAAGTGACTCGGTGATTTCCTCGGACAGGACCAGGCGAAGCTGGGGATACTGGCGCTTGAGTGGCACCAGGATCAGGGGCATGAGATAGGGGCTGAGGGTGGGGATGGCGCCGAGGCGCAGGGGACCATCCAGGGGGTCCTGGTGGGCGCGGGCGACCCGCTCGATGGCCTCCACCTGCTCCAACAGCAAGCGGGCATGGCCCAGGATGGCCTCGCCGATGGGCGTGATCTCCACCGAGCGGTTGGTGCGCTCGAAGATGGTCACCCCCAATTCATCTTCCAGCTTTTTGATCTGACCGCTCAGGGTTGGCTGGCTGACAAAGGAACGCTCCGCCGCCCGGCCGAAGTGGCGCGAGTCGGCTACGGCGATTATGTATTTGATGTCACGTAGGTTCATGGCGCAGGGATCGGATTTCCGCTATCTCCAAGGGCCCGGGGCCAAGGATAATAAAATCGTGCGGTGATTTCTCCTTGATTGTGTCTCCCAATAACTTTTTATTCTGGTTCCCGCCCGCTGATGACGCCATGAAGATTGTCATAGCCCCCAACGCCCTTAAGGGCAGTTGCAGTAGCAGCGCCGCCGCCCGGGCCATGGCCCGGGGGCTGCGGCGGGTGGCGCCCCAGGCGGAACTGGTTGAGATCCCGGTCGCGGATGGTGGTGATGGCCTGCTGGAGCTGGCGGTCCAGGCCCTGGGCGCGCAGCGGATCCCGGTCCAGGTGACTGGTCCTCGCTTCACGCCCGTCAAGGCGGCCCTGGCCTGGCTGCCGCACAGGCGCATGGCCCTGATCGAGATGGCATTGGCCAGCGGCCTGGCCCTGCTGGCTGAAGACGAGCGGGATCCAGGGTTGACCACCAGCCTGGGCACGGGGGAACTGATGCGGGCGGCCCTGGACCTGGGGGCCGAGACCCTGCTGGTGGGCATCGGCGGCAGCGCCACCAACGATGGCGGCATTGGGATGGCCAGTGCCCTGGGTTACCGCTTTCTTGGCGCCGATGGCCGGCCTGTGCCTGTCACCGGTGGCGGGCTTCTGGCTATCGCCCGCATCGACGGCGCCAGCGCCGATCCACGCCTGGGGCAAGTCCGCGTCCAGGCCGTCTGCGACGTGACCAATCCCTTGACGGGTCCCCAGGGCGCGGCGGCCCTTTACGCCCCTCAAAAGGGGGCCAGCCCCGCGCAGGTGGCATGGCTGGATGCCGGGCTCGGCCATCTCGCCGATCTGGTCGAGGGCGAGCGGAGGGAGGGCAGCCTCGGATCCCGGCAACAGCCCGGCGCCGGCGCCGCGGGTGGTCTGGGTTTCGGTCTCATGGCCTTTTGCGGCGCCAGTTTGCGGCCCGGCGCCGAGATGGTGTTGGAACTCCTGGACTTCGACCGCCAGCTCGAGGGCGCCGATCTGGTGCTGACGGCGGAAGGCCGGCTCGACGGCCAGACCCTGTCCGGCAAGGCCCCCTCCCTGGTCGCGGCCCGAGCCCGGCGGCTGGGCATCCCCTGCGTCGCCATCGCCGGCGGGCTGGCACCCGGACTGGACCGGTTGCCCGAGGTTGGGATCAGCGCCGCGGTCAGCCTCTGCCCTGGCCCCATGCCCCTGGCCGAGGCCATGGCCCGCGCCGAGGAACTGCTGGCGGAAGCGGCCCAGCAGGTGCTCCGGATATTTCTCGCTGGGCGTGGCGCGGCCAGTGAATCCTGATGGCGGCGCCGGCCGGCCTTTTCGCCACCGGCCCGAAAGGGCAGAATAGCCGTCCCATCCCACCCTCCCAACCCGGCCCTCCTGCCATGAAGCCTCGCCATCTCTTGCCCTTTGCCATCTTGCTCCCCCTTCTCCAGGTTCCCAGCGCCAATGCCGAAAAGCTCCCGCCGATCTGGGGCTATGGCGTTAAGACTTGCGCCAACTTCCTCGCGGCGGCCGACGGTCGCGACGCCGGGGATGAACTCCAGGACCTAGAGTATCTGCGCTACCAGGACTGGCTCACCGGTTTTGTCACCGGGCTCAACCTGGCGATGGGCAAGGACGTGCTGGTGGG
>JBFZDM010000369.1:0-2507 GCA_041307365.1 Chromatiaceae bacterium
AAAAGGGTACTGACCCCTTTTTTTACAGGAACAACTGCCAGAGGGCATGGAGCCCGAATAGCAGGACCAGGACACCGGCGAGGCGGCGCATCCAGATCTGTTCGGCGAAGCGCGCCGCCGCGCCGGCAAGCAGGCCGACGCCGAGGAGGGTCGGCAGGGTGCCCAGGCCAAAGGCGAGCATGAGCAGGGCGCCCTGAGCGGCGCCACCGGCGGCCAGGGTCCAGATGAGGACGCTATAGACCAGACCACAGGGAATCCAGGCCCAGACAAAACCGACCCCAACCGCCTGGCCCAGGGAGCGGATCGGCAGGAGACGCCGCCCCAGGGGCTCCACCCGCCGCCAAAGCCCCGCGCCCAGCCCCTCGATCCTCGCCAACCCCGGCCACCAGCCCGCGAGATAGAGACCCAGCAGAATCATGAAGACCGCCGCCAGGGTATAGAGGCCCCTTTGCAGCGGCAGTATGGCGACGGCGGCTTGGCCTATGCCGCCCATCAGGGCCCCGGCGACGACATAGCCGCCGATCCGGCCCAGATTGTAGGCAAACTGATAGGGGATCAGCCGGGGCGGGCTGGAGCGGACCCCGGCGGGCAGCCCCAGGGTGAGGGTGCCGACGATGCCACCACACATGCCAACGCAATGGACGCCCCCCAACAGGCCCACCAGAAAGGCCGCCACGACCTGTTCCAGACCGCTCAGCATGCGCCTATTCCCCTTGGTGCGCGCCCCATCGCAACCGGCGGGGGCAAATGTGTATCATAGCCGCGCCAGCCTCCCCGCCCGGAAGATGAAAGATGCAGGATTACCAACGCGATTTCCTCCGCTTCGCCCTCGACCAGGGCGTGCTCAAGTTCGGTGACTTCACCCTCAAGTCCGGACGCCAAAGCCCTTATTTTTTCAATGCCGGCCTCTTCAACAGGGGCTCGGCCCTGGCCCGGCTCGGGCGCTTCTATGCCGCCGCCCTCCAAGCCTCCGACCTCACCTTCGACCTTCTCTATGGTCCGGCCTACAAGGGCATACCCCTGGCGGCGGCGACCGCCATCGCCCTGGCGGACCGGTACGACCGTGATGTGCCCTATGCCTTCAACCGCAAGGAATCCAAGGATCATGGCGAGGGCGGCATCATCGTCGGCCACCCCTTGCGGGGGGATGTGCTCATCATCGATGACGTCATCACCGCCGGAACCTCGGTACGGGAGTCCATCGAGATCATCGCGGCCCAGGGCGCCCGCGCCGCCGGCGTCCTCATCGCCCTCGACCGCCAGGAGCGCGGCCAGGACGAGCGCTCCGCCGTTCAGGAGGTGCGAGAGCGCTTCGGCATCCCCGTCGTCAGCATTGCCACCCTCTCGGACCTGGTGGCCTTCCTGGAGGAATCGCCCGAGGAGGCTGCCTTCCCCCCCGCGACCTTGACGGCCGTGCGCGACTATCGCGCCCGTTATGGCGTCTGATCGGCTAATTCCGGCGTGATCGCCCTGGGCCGCAGCCTCTCCTTCGCGCCCCGAGCCTGCTTCCTGGTTGGCTGCCTCGCGGCCTAGCCCCACAAGCCGGCCCACACCCGCGCCCGAGACACCGGCCAGCGCCCCGCCCCAGGCCTCTCAGCGGCGCCGAATCAGGGTGCCGACGCCCTCGTCGGTGAAGAGATCGAGCAGCAGGGCATGCTCGACCCGGCCGTCGATTATGTGGGCCGTGCGCACCCCCGCCTGAACCGCGTCCACGGCGCATTGAATCTTGGGCAACATGCCGCCGTGGATGACGCCGGTCCGCACCATCTCGTCCAGGCGGCCCACATCCAGCTCCGAGACCAGATTGCCGGAGGAATCCAGCAACCCCGGCGTGTTGGTCAGTAACATCAACTTCTCGGCCTTGAGGAATTCCGCCACCTTGCCGGCCACCAGATCGGCGTTGATGTTGTAGGAGCGGCCATCCTTACCCACGCCGATGGGGGCGATGACCGGGATGAAGTCGCCATGGATGAGCATATCGACCACACTCACGTCGATGCTCTCCACCTCGCCGACATGGCCGATATCGATGATCTCGGGCTCCTGTAACTCCGGCGCGTCGCGACGCAGCAGCAGCTTGCGTGCCCGGATCAGATCGCCATCCTTGCCGGTCAGGCCCACTGCCCGCCCGCCGTGGCGATTGATGAAATTGACGATCTCCTTATTCACCTGACCGCCCAGGACCATCTCGACCACGTCCATGGTCTCGGTGTCGGTCACCCGCATGCCCTGCACGAACTCGCTGATGATGCCGAGCCGCTTGAGCAGATCGCCGATCTGGGGTCCGCCACCGTGGACGATCACCGGGTTGACGCCAACCAGCTTCATGAGGACGACGTCGCGAGCGAAGCCTTGCTTGAGCAACGGTTCGACCATGGCGTTGCCGCCATACTTGATGACCATGGTCTTGCCCTGGAAGCGCTGGATGTAGGGCAAGGCCTCCACCAGGACATGGGCGATATTGCGGGCGCGATCCAGGGCAATGGTCATGGGGATTCCTCAAACCT
>JBFZDM010000387.1:0-5641 GCA_041307365.1 Chromatiaceae bacterium
CGCCAAGGGGTAACGGTTGAGGGGCTGACCCTGGGTGTCCAGAACCTCCCTGATGGTCCGCAGGGGGGCGCGAAAACCGCTGGCGGCCATGGTCTGATAGACTTGGGCCACTTCCACCGGCGCCAGGGACAGGGACCCCAACAGCATGGCCGGAACCTTGTGGAAGGGGCGCTGCACGCCCAGTTCCTGAAACCGTTCCGCCACCCGGTCCAGGCCCAGGGCCATGCCCAGATTTACCGTGGCCAGGTTATAGGATTTGGCCAGGGCCAGATAAAGGGGCACAGAGCCGTGGGTCTTGCCGTCGTAGTTCTTGGGCTCCCAGCGCTTGCCGTCGCCAGTGGCCAAACTCACGCCGGAATCGTCGAGGGGCGACGCCAGGTTGTAGCGTTCCGGTTCGCCCAGGGCCTCTATATAAATCATGGGCTTGACGAGGGAGCCGATGGGCCGCACCGCCTCTAGGGCGCGATTGAAGCCAGCATAGTGCGCTTCCCGCCCACCCACCAGGGCCAGTACCTCACCCTGGTTCGCGGAGGCGACCACGGCCGCGCTCTCCAGGGTGCCGGGCTTGAATCTGCGCAGCTTCTCCAACTCGGGCAAACGGCCGCGAATGGCCTTTTCGACCTGGGTCTGCACCGCGGGCGAGAGGGTGGTGAAGATACTCAGGCCCTCGGAGCGCAGATCCTCCTCTCGATAGTCGCGCTTCAATTGACGGCGCACCAGGTCGGTGAAACCCGGAAAAGCCGCCGCCGGCCGGCCGCCCTTGGCCCCCACGCCCAACGGGGCCTCCTTGAAGGTCTCCGCCTCGGCGGGGTCGATGACACCCTGATCCGCCAGCACCTCGATGATCAGATTGCGGCGCTCGGTAGCCCGTTGGGGGTGGCGGCGCGGGTCATAGTAGGAAGGCCCCTTGATGAGGGCCACCAGGAGGGCCGTCTCCGGGACGCCCAGTTCGTCCAGATCACGGTTGAAATAGAAACGGCTCGCCAGGCCAAAGCCATGGATAGCCCGGCTGCCGTCCTGCCCGAGGAAGATCTCGTTGGCGTAGGCCTCCAGGATCTCCTCCTTCGAGTAGCGCAGTTCAAGGAGGATGGCCATCAAGGCCTCATTGATCTTGCGCTCAATGCTGCGCTCGTCGGTGAGGTAGAAGTTCTTGACCAACTGCTGGGTCAGGGTGCTGCCGCCCTCCACCACGGCCCCGGCCTGGAGATTCTTCATGAAGGCGCGCAGGATGGCCAAGGGATCGACGCCGAAATGGGTGCCGAAGGAGCGGTCCTCCACCGCCTTGAGGGAATCGATGAGGAGCGGCGGCAGCTCGTCGCCCCGCACCAGGATGCGATCCTCGTTGTGGGTGGGGTAGATGCTGTCGATAAGCACCGGCTCCAGGCGCGCCAGGTCGGCATCGCCTTCGCCACCTGCGTCCGACAGCGTCGAGATCTGGCCATCGGTGAACCGGACTTCTAGAAAGAGGGCCGGCTCGACTCCATCCCAGAACTGAAAGCCGCGGGTACGCACCAGAAAGCGACCGTCATCACGGAGGTAAGTGCCTGGACGGATGGGCTCGGCGACCTCCCGGTACTCCAGCCGCTTCAGCTCGGCGTTGAACTCCTCGGGGGTCAGCGGCAAGCCGGCGTAGAGTTCTAGCGGCCGGGCGTACACCCGCGCCGGCAGGGCCCAACGCTTGCCCTCGAATTTCTCGCGCACCGTACCGTCCAACGGTATGGCGTAGAGCACCAGGCCCAGGCTGCCTGCCAGGCCCGCCAGTACCAGGGCGCCGAGGAAATAAAGCAACAGACGTCCGAGGAGGCTCCGGCGTGGTGGTTCCTCATCCTCGTCTTCGACCGGGGGTTGCTGGCTCACGGGTTTGAATCCTCGTCATGGGCCGCCAGGTCAGGGTTTATGGAGGGATGGTACATTTCAAGTACATCCTCACCCGATCCCGTGACATGGGTAATGAGGGCCAAAGGTTGACAATGGTCCCACCTGGCGAGGATAGGGGCAACCTCCGCCCTCAATTCTTGATCCCCACGCCCCGTTCCAGAAGTCGCAGGCTGTAATATCCCAGCAGGACGATGAAGCCCAGGATGATGGCGAAGGCGATACCCAGGTTGATGTCGCTCACGCCCAGGAAACCATAGCGGAAGGCATTCACCATGTAGAGCACCGGATTGCCCTGGGACAGGAACCGCCAGAAGTCCGGCAGCAGGTCGATGGAGTAGAAGACCCCGCCCAGGTAGGTGAGGGGGGTGAGGACGAAGGTCGGGACTATGGATATGTCGTCGAAGCTGTTGGCATAAATGGCATTGATGAAGCCACCGAGGGCGAAGAGGATCGCCGTGAGGGTGAAGACCGCCAGGCTCGCCCAGTAGCTGTGGATCTGCAGATCGGTGAAGGCGAGGGCGACCAGGGTCACCACCACTCCCACCGCCAGGCCCCGCGCCACGCCGCCGGCGACGAAGCCAGCCAGGATCACCCAGTTGGGCACGGGCGCCACCAGCAACTCCTCCACATAGCGGGAAAACTTGCTGGAGTAGAAGGAGGAGACGACATTGGCGTAGGCGTTGGTGATGACCGACATGAGCACCAGGCCAGGAACGATGAAGTCGAGGTAGTCGAAGCCCTCCATGGGACCGATGCGTTCGCCGATGAGGCGGCCGAAGATCACGAAATACAGGGCGGTGGTGATGACGGATGGCAACATCGTCTGCACCCAGATGCGCGAAAAGCGCAGGATCTCCTTCACCAGGATGGTGGTGAAGGCGACCCGGTAGCGGGCCCAGCGGTTCATGCCTCGCTCATCCCCGGGCTCATGACGTCTCCTCGCCGCGCTTGTCCAGGGCATCCAGAAACAAACGCTCCAGCCGATTCTGCTTGTTGCGCAGGCTGGCCACCTCGATGCCCTGGCGTGTCAGGGCAGCAAAGAGGCCATTGACGCTCTGGGCACGGGTCAGACTGACCTCCAGGGTCCAGTCGTCCAGGGGCAGGCACTGAAAGTCAGGCAACTCGGGCGTGTCCCTCAGGGGCTGCTTCAAATTCAGGATGAAGGTTTCGGCCTCCAGCCGCCCCAACAGCCGGGTCATGCCCTCCCGCTCGGCGACGCGTCCCCGGTTGATGATGGCGATGTGGCGGCATAGGCTTTCCGCCTCCTCCAGATAGTGAGTGGTGAGGATGATGGTGGTCCCCTGGGCGTTGAGTTCACGCAGAAAAACCCACATGCCGCGGCGGATCTCAATATCGACCCCCGCGGTCGGCTCGTCCAGGATCAGCAGCCGCGGCTCATGGATCAGGCCGCGGGCGATCATGAGGCGGCGTTTAAGCCCGCCCGAGAGGTGCCGCATCTCGGTATGCCGCCGATCCCACAGTTCCAGCTTGCGCAGGTAGAATTCCGCCCTCGTCAGCGCCTCCTTGCGCGGGATGCCATAGTAGCCTGCCTGGTTGAGGACCACCTCGACAACGGGCAAAAAGATGTTGAAGTTGAACTCCTGGGGTACCAGGCCGAGGCAGGCCTTCACCGCCTCCGGCTCCTGGTCCAGGTCATGACCAAAGACGCTGACCTGGCCCCCGCTCTTGTTGACCAGCGAGGCGAGTATGCCGATCAGGGTCGATTTGCCAGCCCCATTGGGCCCTAGCAGGGCGAAGAAATCCCCCTCATCCACCGTCAGGTCCACGCCCTTGAGGGCCTCGAAGCCATTGCGGTAAGTCTTGCGAAGCTGGCGGACAGCGAGGGCAGGCATGGAGAAAGGGCGGGGGCAGGGCTGGGAAGCGCCTAAACTAAAGGCCCGATCCGGTTTTTTCAATCCAAATTCCGCATTCCGAACCCGTGGAAACTGAATTCTTCCTCTTTCTATTCGCCCTGGCCGCCGGGTTGGTGGACGCCATCGCGGGTGGTGGTGGCCTCATCACCCTGCCGGCCCTGCTTTGGGCGGGCCTGGGGCCCTTGGAGGCCCTGGCCACCAATAAGGCCCAGGGCGTCTTCGGTACCGCCACCGCCACCGCCAACTTTCTGCGCCTGGGCCTCATTGATCTCCGGCGGGCGGCACTGGCCTTCGGATGCGCCTTTGCCGGCGCCGCCAGCGGCACCCTCTTCATCCGCCAGCTTGGCGGCGACCTGCTGAATTGGCTGATCCCCATCCTGCTGATCGCCTTCAGCCTCTATTTCCTCTTCTCTCCCCGGGTATCTGATTTCGACACCCGTCAACGCCTGGGCCAGGGCACTTTCGCCTTCCTCATAGCCTTTCCCATCGGCTTTTATGACGGCCTCTTCGGTCCTGGCACCGGCACCTTTTTCGCCATGGGCTATGTCGCCCTGCTCGGCTACAACCTGCGCCGCGCCACCGCCCACACCAAGCTCCTCAATTTTGCCAGCAACCTCGCCGCGCTCCTCTTTTTCCTACCCGGTGGCCTTGTCCTCTGGCGCTACGGTCTCGCCATGGCCGCTGGCCAGTTCATCGGCGCCTGGATCGGCTCCCACCTCGTCCTGCGTCATGGCACGCGCCTTATCCGCCCCGTCCTCGTCGCCGCCTCCCTGGCCATCTCCCTCAAGCTCCTGTTCGACTCGCCTGGCGTGGTGGCGGCGCTGGGCTTTTCCGCCTCGCGGGGCTGAAGATTACTGCTCTTACCCGTTAGCATTCCCTCGCCGCCCAGGCGGCACTCATCGATGTCCTGGCGCCCCGCTGATCAAGCGGGGCCTCCTCCTGGCGCCTGGGCCCGCGGCCAGGCCCAGGCCTCGCCCACTTTGTTAACCCAGGCCCAGGATGTGGTATCCAGTATCAACATAGAGGATCTCGCCGGTAATGCCGGAGGCGAGGTCGGAGCAGAGGAAGGCGGCGGCGTTGCCGACTTCTTGGATGGTGACATTGCGCCGCAGGGGGGTGCGATCCTCCACCTGCTTGAGCATGGAGCGGAAGTCGGAGATGCCGGAGGCGGCGAGGGTGCGGATGGGGCCGGCGGAGATGCCGTTGACGCGGGTGCCCCTGGGGCCCAGGGAGGCGGCCAGGTAGCGGACGTTGGCCTCCAGGCTCGCCTTGGCCAGGCCCATGACGTTATAGTTGGGCACGGCCCTTTCGGCGCCCAGGTAGCTCAGGGTGAGGAGGGCACCATTGCGGCCTTCCATCATGTCGCGACCGGCCTTGGCCAGGGCGGCAAAGCTGTAGGAGCTGATGTCGTGGGCGACGGCAAAGCCCTCGCGGGTGACGGCGTCGATGTAGTCGCCCTCCAGTTGGTCGCGAGGGGCGAAGCCGATGGAGTGGACTATGCCGTCGAGGCCGTCCCAGCGCGTGGCCAGGGATTTGAAACAGTCCGCGATCTGGCTGTCGCTGGAGACATCCAGGGGCAGCACTATGTCCGATCCGCACTGGGTGGCCATTTCCACGACCCGGCCCAGGAGCTTGTCGCCCTGGTAACTGAAGGCGAGGGCGGCGCCCTGGTCGCGCATGGCCTGGGCTATGCCCCAGGCGATGGAGCGGGTGCTGGCGACGCCGGTGATCAGAATCTTTTTGTCTTTCAGGAACCCCATGACGGTCGAACCCTCTGTTGTTGGCGAAAAATCCCTGGCCTGGCCCATGGCCGCGGCGGCGAGGCACGGGCGCCCTGGGCGCCCAACGAGTAGCTAACATTACCGAAAGTCGGCAACGGGCGGAAGAGA
>JBFZDM010000418.1:0-6954 GCA_041307365.1 Chromatiaceae bacterium
GGATGGTCTAGGGGAGGGGGAGGTAGGGGCTAAGGGTGGCCTGGAATCAGACCTAAGCCGAAGGGGACTCTGCGGGGTTGGCGCTATTTCCGTCCACCCAGGTCCACCAAAGTGGCTGGGCTTCCCAAACGCAATGGGGGACTGATTGGGGGACTAAATTCGAGGTGATGTTTCTTAAGCGCTGTTTTAATTGCTTATTTTAGCATCAAATGGCGGAAGGGGTGGGATTCGAACCCACGGACCCTTGCGGGTCAACGGTTTTCAAGACCGTCGCTATCGGCCACTCAGCCACCCTTCCGGTGTTGGAGGGTCCCGGCTTGGATTGGGGCGACATGGCCCCCAATTGCGGGACAGATAAAGGATACCGGAAGGGGGCCCAGAGGCCAATGCAACTTTGGTTGCCTTTTCATCCCGGATAGGTATCCTTTGGAACTCAGTATCCAACTTGATGTCTCATTGCGGACAAAATATCAATCCAAGCCAAACCGAGGAGATACCCCGATGGCCAATACGCAATACTCTGTCCTGAGCGGTGCCCAAGGCACCATATCCGCTAACAAGGTGTTGAAAAACACCTACATGCTGCTGTCCGCGACCCTGGGCTTCAGCGCGATCACGGCCGTGATTTCCATGTCACTTGCCCTGCCGGGCTGGATGTATCTGGTATCAGTGATCGGCGCCATGGTAATGGGCATCTTCGTGCTGCCCCGCACCGCCAACTCCAGCGCCGGCATTGGTGTCATCTTTGCCATCACCGGCCTGCTGGGCCTGGGACTGGGCTCCATCCTGACCATGTACCTGGCCCTGCCGAAGGGCCCTGAGATCATCGCCACCGCCTTCGCCGGCACCGGCATCATCTTCCTGGGCCTTTCCGGCTATGCCCTGACCAGCAAGCGGGACTTCAGCTTCATGGGCGGCTTCCTCTTCGCCGGCATCATGGTGGTTTTCCTCGCCGCCATCGCCAATATATTCTTGGCCCTGCCGGCCCTGGCGCTGGCGGTTTCCGCCGGCATCATCCTGCTCATGAGTGGCTTCATCCTCTTTGACACCAGCCGCATCATCAACGGCGGCGAGACCAACTACATCATGGCCACCTATGGCCTGTACCTGAGCCTCTTCAACATCTTCATCAGCCTGCTGCAGATCCTGGGGATTATGAGCGACGATTGACGATGGCTTGAAGTCCGGCCTGGACCCCGGCCCCGCGCCGGGGTTTTTTATTTGGCTTTGTCTGCGTTAGGTGTTGAGCCAGCGCAATGCCTTGTCCCCCAAGGTGTAGGTCGGGCTTCAGCCCGACAGAAGGGGCTGGGGTTACCGGCAATGCCGCGTCGGACTGAAGTCCGACCTACACCTAACGCAGACGAAGCCTTTTATTTTTGCGCAGCGAGGCAGAGACCATGGATCTCTTTCTGAAGATTATCGCGGCCGCCGCCATGGGCATGATGGTTTTTTACGCCTGGCGGGCCTACCAACAGTGGCAGGAGCATGGCCCCAAGGCCGCGAAAGGGGACTGGCAGGCGGTCGTCCTGCCCCTGGCCTTGGTGGCCGGGTTAGTTATCTTGCTGATCGCCATGGTGCGCTAGGGCGCGCCCGGCAGGCAGATTCCGCGAAGGCCGCGGCAGAGGGTTCCGCCCTCCCCTCCCCGTCTACAAAAACTCCGCCCCACCCATGTAAGGCCGCAGGACCTCGGGGATGCGCAGCCGGCCGTCCGCCTCCTGATAGTTTTCCAACACCGCCACCAGGGTGCGCCCGACGGCGAGACCCGATCCATTCAGGGTGTGGAGCAACTCGGGCTTGCCGGTCTCGGGATTGCGCCAGCGGGCCTGCAGGCGGCGGGCCTGGAAGTCCAGGAAATTGCTGCACGACGAGATCTCGCGGTACTTGTTCTGGCCCGGCAACCAGACCTCCAGGTCGTAGGTCTTGGTGGCGGAGAAACCCAGGTCGCCAGTGCAGAGGGTGACGACCCGATAGGGCAGCTCCAACCTCTGGAGGATGGACTCGGCGTGGCCGGTCAGGGCCTCCAGGGCGGCGAAGGAGTCCTGGGGGCGCACCATCTGGACCAGTTCCACCTTATCGAACTGGTGCTGACGGATCATACCGCGGGTATCCTTGCCATAGGAGCCGGCCTCGCTGCGAAAACAGGGGGTATGGGCAACCCATTGGTGGGGCATGCGATCGGCATCGATGATCAGGTCCCGCGCCAGATTGGTGACCGGCACCTCGGCGGTGGGGATCAGGTAGAGGTCCTTCTCGCCGGGCACCTTGAACAGGTCCTGCTCAAACTTGGGCAGTTGACCGGTCCCGAACAGGCTGTCGGCGTTGACCAGATAGGGGACATAGACTTCGACATAGCCATGCTCGCGGGTGTGGGTGTCGAGCATGAACTGAATCAGGGCGCGATGGAGCCGGGCCATGGGGCCGCTCAGGACCACAAAGCGGGAGCCCGTGACCTTGGTGGCGACATCGAAGTCCATCCAGCCGGTGGGGACGCCCAGATCCACATGGTCCTTGGGTTCGAAGTCGAAGACCCGGGGCTGGCCCCAGCGCCGCTCCTCCCGGTTGTCCGCCTCGTCGCGGCCATCCGGGACGCTGGCGTGGGGCAGATTGGGCAGGCCCAGGGCGATCTGGCGTTGTGCCTCCTGGATCCCGGCCAGCTCCGCCTCCGCCGCCTTGAGCTTGTCGCCCAGATCGGCGACCTGGGCCAGCAGGGGCGACACGTCCTGCCCCGCCTTTTTGGCCTGACCAATGAGCTTGGAGCGGCTGTTGCGCTCGCCCTGGAGTTCCTGGGTCCGCACCTGGATCGCCTTGCGGCGGGCCTCCAGTTCCTCGATGCGCCCGGTATCGAGGGCAATTCCGCGACGGGCGAGCTGCGCGGCGACATAGCCCAGTTCGGCGCGCAACAAGTAGGGGTCCAGCATGATGACTAACCTTGATCGGATGGCCGGATGAGGGAGTGGCCCTGGGCGCGCATTTTATACTGATCGCTATAAAAGGGACTGGGCCTGCCTGACTGGCTAGGCGCCGGCCAGGGGCGAACGAAGCCAGACGCAGCGGCCCTCGCTGGCCTTGTCGATGGCGGCGAGGCGTTCCCGGTGGGCCTGGAGTTCGGCTTCGCTAGCCCGTACCACCCGCAGGGGTGGCCGGTCGGCGGGAAGGCGACGGATGGGATGGCGGCCAGCCTCGTGGCCCTGATCGCCCTGGCCGACGAAGGCCAGCTTGACCTGGCCACCCGTCATGGCGAGATAGACCTGGGACAGGATCTCGGCGTCGAGCAGGGCGCCATGCAGGTCGCGGCGGGAATTATCGACCTCGTAGCGCTTGCAGAGGGCGTCCAGGCTGTTGCGCTGTCCCGGATGACGCCGGCGCGCCATCACCAGGCTGTCGGTGATCTTGCAGAGGTCGCCAAGGCGCGGCGCGTCCTCCCGCCAAAGCTTCAATTCATGGTCCAGAAATCCGACGTCGAAGGGGGCATTGTGGATGATGAGTTCCGCCCCCCGGATGTAGGCGATGAAGTCCTCGGCAATGTCGGCGAAGCGCGGCTGGTCGCGGAGAAAGTCGTTGGTGATACCGTGGACATTGACCGCCCCCTGCTCCACGTCCCGGTCCGGTTGCAGATAGCGATGGAAGTCCTTGCCCGTTGGCCGCCGCTCGACCAGCTCAAAGCCGCCGATCTCGATGATCCGGTGGCCCTCGGAGGGCTCCAGGCCCGTGGTTTCCGTGTCGAGCACTATTTGACGCATCATGGGTACCGTTCGGGAAGGGGTGGCGGCGCCACGGGTTTCTTGGCCTGGCGGGGGATGCCCTTGTTGGCCAGGGCATCGGCGCGCTCGTTTTCCGCATGCCCCGCGTGGCCCTTGACCCAGTGCCATTCCACTTGGTGAGCGCCCAATGCCTGATCAAGCCGCTCCCAGAGGTCCTGGTTCTTGACGGGCTTCTTGTCGGTGGTCAGCCAGCCATTGCGCTTCCAGCGCGCCATCCACTGGGTGACACCCTGTCGCAGATACTGGGAGTCGGTGACGACCCTGACCGGTACCGGCCGCTTGAGGGCTTCAAGAGCCTGGATGACGGCCATGAGCTCCATGCGGTTGTTGGTGGTATGGGCCTCGCCGCCATGTAATTCCCTCTCAACGGCGCCGAAGCGCAGCAGGGCCCCCCAGCCGCCGGGGCCGGGATTGCCCTTGCAGGCCCCGTCGCTGAAAATTTCGACCCGCTCGGCCATGGGTACTCCGGTGGTTGCGGTCTTTCTCGACCTATCCTGATCTTCGACCTCCTCAGGCATGGGTGTTCCCCCGCGTGGTGGGCTCCACGGCGCTGCCGGGCAGCAGCTTGCGGCGGGTCTTCCAGGACGGCCGCAGGGGTGTCAGGGTAGAGACACGCTTGACGGCGCGGATGGCATAGACGGCGCCCAGGGCCGGCCAGAAGCGCCGGCCCGCCCCATCGAGATAGCTCGACCAGCCCGGCCAGGGGGGGCGGAACATGAGCATACGCTGGCTCTCCACGTCGAAACCGAGGAGGGACAGCCAATCGCCGACCCGGTAACGGGTCAGGAAATGGCCACACCAGGGCACCCGGCCGCCGGGCCGGGCCAGGGACCAGATGCCCCAGGGACTCAGGGCGTTGAAACCCAGGATGAGGAGGCGCCCTTCCGGGATCAGCACCCGCTCAGCCTCCCGCAACACCTGCCGGGGATCCGGGGCGAAATCCAGACTGTGGGCCAGCAATACCGCGTCCAGGCTGTCGGAGGCCACCGGCAGATGCTCCGGGCTGGCCACGATCTGCATCCCCAGCTCAGCCCGGTGGACGGCGGCAGGCAGCAGGATGCGATGGCGGATGGGGCTGGCCGCCACCACTTCGCCAAATCCGGCGGCGCCTCCCACCTGCAGCAGGTAATGGCCGAAGATACCCTCCAGCATCCCCTCCAGGCAGGCCGCTTCCTGGGCCGCCACCTCGCGGCCCAAAGGTGATTGGTACCAGTCCTCGAACTGGGTGAAGGGTTCTAACCCTGGGGACACGTCTTCATCCTGATGGCCTCTGGGTGTGCCTGGTGCATCATTCCACTGGGGGCGGCGCCAGGACCTCGCGGTTGCCGTTGGTCTCGGCGGGGCCGACCACGCCGATGCGCTCCATCTCCTCGATCATGCGCGCGGCGCGGTTGTAGCCGATCTTGAGCCGGCGCTGGACGCCGGAAATGGAGGCCCGGCGGGACTCCACCACGATCCGCACCGCCTCGTCGAAGAGGGGATCCTGGTCTTCCAGATCGCCGCCGGCGCGGGGCTCGGCGTCGAGACCTGGAATGCCATCGCCCATGTCCATCAGGATGGTGTCGATGTAATCCGGCTCGCCTTGTTCGCGCAGATGCTCCACCACGGCGTGGACCTCGTGGTCATCGACGAAGGCGCCGTGGATGCGGTAGGGGATGCTGGTGCCGGGCGGCAGATAGAGCATATCGCCATTGCCCAGCAGGTGCTCGGCGCCCATCTGGTCGAGGATGGTGCGGGAGTCGATGCGGGAGGACACCTGGAAGGCCATGCGGGTCGGGATATTGGCCTTGATGAGGCCGGTCAGCACGTCCACCGAGGGCCGCTGGGTCGCCAGCAACAGATGGATACCGGAGGCGCGGGCCTTCTGGGCCAGACGGGCGATGAGTTCCTCCACCTTCTTCCCCACCACCATCATCATGTCCGCCAGTTCGTCGATGATGACGACGATGTAGGGCAGATGATCCAGGGCGGGCGGCGGACCCATCCCTGGCGCCGGGATCCGCTCCAGGGCATAGAGGGGGTCGGGGATGGGGGTGCCGGCGGCCTGGGCCTCGGCGATCTTGCGATTGTAGCCGCCGATGTTGCGCACCCCCAGCCGCGCCATCAGCTTGTAACGCCGCTCCATCTCGGCCACGGACCAGCGCAGGGCGTTGGCGGCCTCCTTCATGTCCGTCACCACGGGCGTCAGCAGATGGGGAATGCCCTCGTACACCGAGAGTTCCAGCATCTTGGGATCGACCATGATGAGACGAACGTCCCTGGGGCCGGCCTTATAAAGCAGACTGAGGATCATGGCGTTGAGAGCCACGGATTTGCCGGAACCCGTGGTGCCGGCGATGAGGGCATGGGGCATGCGCGCCAGGTCCACCACCACCGGATGCCCGGAGATGTCGGTGCCCAGGGCCAGGGTCAGGGGGGACTTGGCCTCCAGGTAGGCCCGTGAATCCAGGATCTCCCGCAGGACTACCGTCTCCCGGACTCGGTTGGGGATCTCCAGGCCGATGACCGACTTGCCGGGGATGACCTCGACCACGCGCACGCTCAGGGTGGAGAGGGCGCGGGCTATGTCCCGCGACAGGCCAGTGATCTTGCTGGCCTTGGTGCCTGGTGCCGGGTTCATCTCGAAGAGGGTCACCACGGGGCCGGGATGGACGGCCACCACCTCCACCACGACGCCGAAGTCCGCCAGCTTCATCTCGACCTGGCGCGACAACTCGTCGAGTTGTTCCTTGGTGAAGCCCTTGCCGCTCCGGCGGGCCTCGTCCAGCAGGGCCAGGGGGGGTGGCTCGATAGTCCCATCCGGCAAGGGCAAGGGCATTTGCCCGGCGCCGCCGTCCTTCGCCTCCGGAGGGGGTGGCGTGGGGGCCGGCGTGGGGCGAGATCTGGCTTCGGGCCGCGGGGCTGGCTTGGGGCGCGGGATGATGATCTCCTCGGCCAACGCCGGTTCCGGCGCTGGCTCGGCCAGGGGGGCCAGATCCTCCGGCTCCACCAGGTCATGGCCCAGGGACGGATGCGGGTGACCCCCCGGTTCACCCGGATCGGCACCCCAGGCCGGAGGAGGGTCACGGGGATCCTCCGGTTCCACCAGATCCGCGTCCCAGGCCGGACCGGGGTCGCGGTGCTCCTCCGACTGGGTCTGACCTTCGGGTTGCCGCTTCTCCTTGGCGGGGGAATGCAAAAACCATAGGACCAG
>JBFZDM010000426.1:0-2657 GCA_041307365.1 Chromatiaceae bacterium
CTTCTCGACCGCGAGTCCCTGCTCGGCCAGCTTGCGGATCTCGTCCTTGTCACGGCTCAACGCCAGACGCTCGTAGAGCGAACTGGCAATCTGACGCTCCAGATCCCGCACGCCCCAACCCCCGGCCAGGGCTTCGATCTCGTAGAAGCGGCGCTCCGCGGGGTTGTCGATGCTCAAGAGGGCGATGTAGTGCGACCAACCGAGGGAAAACCCCGCGAGCAAAGCGTCTATCGGAAGCCCAGAGGGGAGCGGGGTCGGGTTGACCTCCAACGGGTCGGACGGCGTCTGACCTGTTTGGTGGGGCGGTAAAAGGTCAGACGCCGTCTGACCAATTCCCTTGTAGCTGAGATAGAAGGTGCGGCATTGCTTGAGATTCGTCGCAGAGCACCCGTTCAGCCCCTGGCCGCGGAGGCATTCCGACAGGGCTGCGATCAGGCGGCGACCGTACTTGGCACGGTCGGAACCCTGCTGTTCATACTCCACGATGTGACATCCGATCAGCCAGTTGCGCACCACCAGCAAGCGATTGACCGTCTTGGCCGCCTGCTGCTGCATCTGCTCATGGGATTGCAGACAGAGACTGACCAGCGCGTGGAAATCGAATCCGTTGCTCATAGCGCAAACCCCATCCTCTCCAGGTGCCCGTTCACCTTGGCCTCCAGTTCCGCCACCCGGCCGGCCATCCGCGGCATCGGTGTCTCGTAGCGCTCGGCCAGCTCCTTCACCCGCCGGGTGAGCTGCTGGCTGACCCGATCCAGCTCGCCGTGGATAGCGGCGGCCAGGGCGGCGAGCCATTTGTCGTCCACCACCAGGGCCTTGATCTCGGCCTCGGTGAGCGTCGCATAGCGGGCGTAGGCCAGGGCATCGAGGGCGGCCTCGCCCTCCCTGAGGAGTCTCTTGCGTGCGGTTTCCTCGCCGTTGAGCTTGAGCCAGTCGACCAGCACGGCGGACTCGTCCTGGGCCTCGGTATCGCCCTTGATCTCTTTGAGGCGGGCGCTGACGCTGGCCTTGTTCACCCGGTCCAGTTCGGCGAAGGCCCCTTCCTCGCCAACCTGCTCCTCCTCCAGTTCGGTCAGGCGGGCGCTAAGGACTTCCAGGTCGGCGGCGATCTGATCCAGGGTTGCCTGCTCCTGGGCGAAGTAACGGGCGACGATGAGGGCCTTGGGGATGAGGTCGCAGGTCCAGCCCTTGTCGCGGGGCTTGCCCGTTTTGGCGGTCTCGATGATGCGACTGGTCTCGGCCCGCCAGCCGTCGGCGGCAATGAGGTAGGCGTCGTCCTGCAGGGTCGCGGTCCAGTAGTCCATCCGGTGCTGATACACGGCAGAGGGATCGATGAGGGGCTGGCCCTGATAGTGGGCGAGCAGGCCCTCGGACAGCCAGACGATGATCTCCTTGGGGCGGCAACCGCTGGCCAGGGCCTTGATCCGGGGGACATTAAGCGCGCGCCAGGCGGCGAAATGGGCATTGAGGCCGGTGCTGAAGGCGATGAATTCGGGATGATCGAAGATGGCCGTCTTGATGGCGGTCTTGGCCACGGCTAAGTCCAGGTAGCCGGGACGGGTGGGGGTGAAGAGCGTCGCCTTGAGCTGGGGGCAGACGGCCCAGTAGGGCGCCAGGGCGTCGATATCGGCGGCGGGGATGCCGCCCTGGAGGTGGGCGGCGATGTCCTGGCGGTCCTCGACGGCCTGGCTGTCGATGTAGCGCGGCAGGTTGAGGTTGTAGTCGTTGCGCTCGATTTCCGCGACGCTGACCGCCCGGGCATAGCCGGGGACATCGCGCTGGCGGGTGAAGACATCGACGATCTGGTGGATGTCGCGGTCGCGCAGGCGGTTTTTGGGGCCGTCCTTCATGAAGCCGGCGCTGGCGTCGATCATGAAGATGGACTGGCGGCCCTGGGCCTCGCGCTTGTCGATGACCAGGATGGCGGCAGGGATGCCGGTGCCATAGAAGAGGTTGGGCGGCAGCCCGATGATGCCCTTGAAGTAGCCACGGCGCACCAGGTTGCGGCGGATCTCGGCCTCGGCGTTGCCCCGGAAGAGGACGCCGTGGGGCAGGATGACGGCGGCGGTGCCGGTGCTCTTGAGGGCGCGGACGATGTGGAGCAGGTAGGCGTAATCGCCCTGCTTGGCCGGGGGGACGCCGAAGGACTGGAAGCGCTCGAAGGGGTCGTGGAGGGGATCGAGCCCGGTACTCCAGCGTTTGTCGCTGAAGGGGAAATTGGCGACGATGTAGTCGAAGCGCTTGAGACCGGCGCCGTCGCGGAACTTGGGATCGGTGAGGGTATTGCCTTGCACGATGAGGGCAGTGGGGTTGTCGTGCAGGATCATGTTCATGCGCGCCAGGACGGTGGTGGCGGCGTCTTTTTCCTGGCCGTAGAGGGTGACCGGGGTGCGCGCCTCGTCGGCGACCTTGAGCAACAAGGAGGCGGAGCCGCAGGTCGGGTCGTGGACGGTGGTGTCGGCGCTGGTGATGGCCTGGCCGATACCCGTGACCTTGGCGACGACCCGGCTGGCTTCGGCGGGGGTTAGGAACTGGCCCTTACTCTTGCCGCTGTCCACGGCGAAGTGGCGCATGAGATATTCATAGGCATCGCCAATGATGTCGTCGCCCTCGGAACGGTTCCGGGAGAAATCCAGCGCCTTGTTCTCGAAGATGGC
>JBFZDM010000399.1:0-8111 GCA_041307365.1 Chromatiaceae bacterium
ACGCCGGCGGGATGTCGCTCAGGTCGAAACGGCCCAGAGACTTGTTGGCCGAGGCCTGTTCGCGCTCACCCTGGATGACATGCACGGTGACGGCAGTCTGATTGTCGTCGGCGGTGGAGAACACCTGCTGGGCCGAGGTCGGAATGGTGGTGTTCTTCTCGATGAGCTTGGTCATGACCCCGCCCAGGGTCTCGATGCCCAGGGACAGGGGCGTGACATCCAGGAGCAGCACATCCTTGACCTGACCCCCGAGAACGCCGCCCTGGATGGCGGCACCGACGGCCACCGCCTCATCCGGGTTGACGTCCTTGCGCGGGGCCTTGCCGAAGAACTCCTGGACCTTGGCCTGAACCATGGGCATGCGGGTCTGACCACCCACCAGGATGACCTCGTTGATCTCGCTAGCGCCCAGGCCGGCGTCCTTGAGGGCGGTGCGGCAGGGGCCTATGGTGCGCTCGACCAAATCCTCCACCAGGGATTCGAGCTTTGAACGCGTCAACTTGACATTGAGGTGCTTAGGCCCGTTCTGGTCCGCCGTGATGTAGGGCAGATTGAGGTCCGTCTGCTGGCTGGTGCTGAGTTCGATCTTGGCCTTCTCGGCGGACTCCTTGAGGCGCTGCAGGGCCAGGGGATCCCGGCGCAGGTCCATGCCCTGTTCTTTCTGGAAAATCTCCACCAGGTGGTCGATGATGCGCTTGTCGAAGTCTTCGCCACCCAGGAAGGTGTCGCCATTGGTGGACAGCACCTCGAACTGATGCTCGCCCTCGATCTCCGCGATCTCAATGATGGAGATGTCAAAGGTGCCACCCCCCAGGTCGTAGACGGCGATCTTTTGATCGCCGCGCTGCTTGTCCATGCCATAGGCCAGGGAGGCGGCGGTGGGCTCGTTGATGATGCGCTTGACTTCGAGGCCAGCGATGCGGCCAGCGTCCTTGGTGGCCTGGCGCTGGGAGTCGTTGAAATAGGCGGGCACCGTGATGACGGCCTCGCGCACCTCCTCGCCCAGGTAGTCCTCGGCCGTCTTTTTCATCTTCTGCAGGATCTTGGCCGAGATCTCCGGCGGCGCCATCTTCTTGCCACGCACTTCAACCCAGGCATCGCCATTGTCGGCGCGGGCAATCTTGTAGGGCACCATGCCCATGTCCTTTTTGACCACGGCGTCGTCGAAACGCCGGCCAATGAGACGTTTGATGGCAAAAAGGGTGTTCTGGGGGTTGGTGACCGCCTGCCGCTTGGCGGACTGGCCTACCAGGACTTCGCCGTCGCCCGTGAAGGCCACGATGGAGGGAGTGGTGCGGTCGCCTTCCGAGTTTTCGATGACCTTGACCTTGTCGCCTTCCATGATGGCGACGCAGGAGTTGGTGGTGCCGAGGTCAATGCCGATAATTTTTCCCATGGTCGTTCGTCTCCGGATTGGATGCCTGGCGCGCCCCGCGCGCCTCATGGCTTTTCGATGGGGTAAAACCGATGATTTTCAATTCTGAGAAAGTGCCGTGGCGACCATTCCCAGCTTCTCCGCCCTCAGCCGGGGCTGGACACGATCACCAGTGCCGGCCGCACCAGGCGGCCGTTGAGCACATAGCCCTTTTGGATCACTTTCACTACTGTGTTGGGCGCCAGGTCGGGCCTGGACTGCATAGTCATAGCCTGGTGGAAGTCAGGGTTGAAGGGCTCCCCAGCGGGATCGAGGCGTTCGACACCGAAGCGGCCCATGACATCGGCCAGAAGCTTCAGAGTGAGATCGGTGCCCTCGCGCAACTTGCCCATTTCCGCCGATTCCGCGCTGGCGGCCTCCAGGGCCAATTCCAGGCTGTCGCGTACCCCCAACAGTTCCTTAACAAAGCTGTCCAGGGCATATTTGTGAGCCTTTTCCAACTCCACCGCCTGGCGCCGTCGCAGGTTCTCCATGTCGGCTCTGACCCGCAGGAGCTGACCCCAGTGATCGTCCGCCCTGGCGCGGGCGTCCTCCAGCAGGGCGGTCAGATCCTGACCCGGCTGCGCCGCTGGTGTGCCCTGGTCCGATGGTACCGCTTCGGCCGCCTGGGCCTCCTCGAAGGGGTTCGGATTGCCCGGGGCCGCGGCCTCCACGGCGGACTCGGCGGTTGCGCCTGTCTTGCCCCCTTCTTCTTCCACTGCCATTTTTACCTCCGCGTTAAAATATCTCAGGCTGTCTACAGCCCGCCGCTTCTTAATTTAGGATGTCAGCCTTGTTTTAGGGCCGCGCCCAAGAGGCGCGCCGTGACATCCACTATGGGGATGACGCGGGGATAATTCATGCGCGCCGGACCTATGACCCCGAGTACCCCGATTACCTTGTTGTCGATGTAATAAGGCGCCGTCACCAGGCTGCAACCGCCGAGCAGTTGGTGGCCGGACTCATCACCGACGAAAATCTGGACGCCTGCGGCCTCGATGCACCGATCCAGCAGGTGCAGAATCTGGTTTTTCTCGGTAAAGGCATCGAAAAGCTGCTTCAATCGATCCATGCTGGCGAGTTCAGTGAACTCCATCAAATTGGTCTGCCCGGCTACGCAGAGGTCATCCTTGTCCTCGGCGGACTCCACCACCCGCCGGGCCATGTCCATCGCCTGGCGCATTAAGCTATCCATGCGGTCTTGGGTGTGTCGCATCTCGTCCAGGAGACGCCGGCGCACCTCCCGCAGGTGCCGGCCGGTGAAGAGGCTGTTGAGATAGTTCGCCGCCTGCTCGAGTTGGGCTGGTGAATAGCGTTCATCCGTGTGGATGACCCGATTGTGTACCTCACCCTCCTCCGTCACCAGCAGCACCAGCACCCGGTCGCCGGACAGGGGCAGAAATTCGATCTGGCGAAAGGCCTGCTGCTCGCGCCGCGGCGTCATCACCAGGCCAGCGAGGCGGGTAACCCCCGAGAGAATCTGGGAGGCCGCCTCAATCAGGTCCGCCGAGTCGTCCAGGGCGGCAAACCGGCGGCGCATGTCCTCTACCTCCGTCTCGGCCAAGGGCCTCACGGTGAGGAGGGAGTCGAGAAAGAGGCGGTAGCCCGTGACCGTCGGCACCCTTCCAGAAGAGGTGTGGGGCGAGGAGACGAGTCCCAACTCCTCCAGATCGGACATGACATTACGCACCGTGGCCGGACTCAGTTCCAGGCCGGTGCCCTTTGCCAGGGTGCGCGAACCCACCGGCTGACCATCCCGGATATGTCGTTCGATCAGTGCCTTGAGGAAATGCAAGGCACGTTCGCTGACCTTATTGTCGCCTTTCGCCGTCAATTTGCGCCCTCGGTATCCCGACTTCGCGCGATCGCGCACGCCCTGACCGCGTTAGCACTCGACTTCGGCGAGTGCCAGCCAAGGCAATTTAGGGACTGGCAACCTCAGTGTCAAGGTTTACGCCAGGTTTACGCCACTGGCCCATTTGGGCGATCATCATCCTCATGCCCAAGTTCCATACCATCGGTATCATCGCCAAGCAGGGAGAGACAGCCAAAACCCTGGCCGCTGTCCTGCGCCTGACAACCTACCTGCGCCAGGGCGGATACCGGGTGCTGTTCAGCCCCCTGGCCGCCACCCTAGCGAGCGAGGCCAGCGATCTGACCTTGGCGCCTTCGGACATGGGTCAGCACTGCGATCTTGCCATTACAGTGGGAGGCGACGGCACCCTACTCGGCGCCGCCCGCGCCCTGGCCAGTGCCGGAGTACCCTTGCTGGGCATCAACTTGGGACGGCTTGGCTTTCTCGCCGACCTCTCTGCAGATGCCATCGAAACCTGCCTAGCACCCATCCTGGCCGGCGATTTCGACACCGAGGAACGATTTCTCCTTTCCGCCCGGGTGGACGAAGGCGAGGCATCCCTGGCCCTCAATGACGTCGTCATTCACAAGTGGAACACGGCGCGCATGCTTGAGCTGGAGACCCGCATCGACGGCGTCTTCGTCAACCGCCAGCGCTCGGATGGCGTCATCGTCTCCACGCCCACCGGTTCCACCGCCTATGCCCTCTCCGGTGGCGGGCCCCTGCTCCATCCGGCCCTGGACGCCATCGCTTTGGTCCCCATCTGCCCCCATACCCTAAGCAACCGGCCTCTGGTGGTGGCGGGGAGTAGCCGCATCGAGATCCGTGCCGACAGCCAATTCGAGCTGGGACATGTCATCGTCACCTGCGACGGTCAGTCCAATGTCTTCCTGACCACTGAATCCCGGGTCCTCATCGAGCGGGCTCCCCATCCGATTCGCCTTCTCCACCCCAAGGGGCACGACCATTACGATATCCTTCGAGCCAAGCTGGGTTGGGGCGGTCATCCCACGGCGACGGCGCGGGAGCCCCTGGACCCCTCCACATGCTGAGTCACATCCTCATCCGGGACCTGGCCATCGTCAGCCACCTAGAACTCGAACTGGGCGCGGGCATGACGGCCCTCACCGGCGAGACCGGCGCCGGCAAATCCATCCTCATCGACGCCTTGGGCCTGGCCTTGGGCGATAAAGCGGACCCGACCATGATCCGCGCCGGCCGGGATCGGGCGGAGGTGGCGGCGAGCTTCGACCTGGCTGCGCTCCCGGCCGTGCGCGACTGGCTGGAGGAGCAGGACTTGGCCGAGGGCGGCGAATGCACCATCCGCCGCGTCCTGCCCCGCGCCGGACGTTCCCGCGCCTACATCAACGGTCACCCCGCCAGCGGTGGCCAGCTCCAGACCTTGGGTGAACTCTTGGTGGATATCCATGGTCAGCACGCCCATCAGTCGCTGCTGCGCCCTGCGGCGCAAAGGGAGTTGCTGGATGGCTACGCCGGCCATACCGGGATGGCGCGGGAGTTGGCGGACCGCTACCGCGATTTCCGTGCCCTGGACACGCGGCTGAGGACCATCGTGACCCAGGGTGCGGAGCGAAGGGCCCGGCTTGACCTGTTGCGCTTCCAGGTCGGCGAGTTGGAGGCCCTGGGGCTTGCCACCGAGGAGGTCGAGGAACTGGACCGGGAACAGAAGCGCCTAGCCAACCTGGGCCTGCTCCAGAGCACCGCTGGGCGCCTGCTGGACCGCCTCTACGATGGCGAGTCCGCCATCCGCGATCAGCTCGGGCATGCGGTGGGCGAACTCGACGGCCTGCTCACCTTCGACGAAGGCCTGGCCGAGATCCGCGAGTTGGTCGCCGGGGCCGCCATCCAGGTCGAGGAGGCTGCCTCGGGCCTGCGGCAATACCTGGACGGACTGGAGCTGGACCCGGCCTTGCTTGACCAGGTCGAGGCCCGCCTGGTCCAGGTACATGACCTGGCCCGCAAGTTCCGCGTCCAGCCGCGCCAGATCTCCGAGACCCTGGAACGTCTACGCGGCGAACTGGCATCGCTGGAGGGAGACGAGGTCTCGGTGGACGCCCTGGAGCGGAAGCGCGACGCCGCCTGGGGTTACTTTCTGGACCTGGCGAGTGAATTGAGCGGGCGTCGACGGGAAGCAGCCCGGCGGCTAGGGGCAACGGTGACCGCCTCCATGCAGGAACTCGGCATGAAGGGAGGGCGCTTCGAGGCCGGCGTCACACGCGGCGACGGTGAAGCCGCCAGCGCCCAGGGCCTGGACCGGGTTGAATTCCTGGTTAGCGCCAATCCAGGTCAGCCCTTGCAACCCCTGGCCAAGGTGGCCTCCGGCGGCGAACTGTCGCGCATCAGCCTCTGCATCCAGGTCGCCGCCGCCGAGTGCGCCGCCATCCCCACCCTGATCTTCGACGAGGTGGATGTGGGTATCGGCGGGGCGGTGGCGGAGATCGTCGGCCGCCTGCTACGCACCCTGGGCACGGCGCGGCAAGTGCTCTGCGTCACCCACCTCCCCCAGGTCGCGGCCCAGGCCCACCAGCATCTGCAAGTGCGTAAAGAGAGCCAAGACGACCAGACCCATACCCGCATCGCCAGTCTGGACCCGGAGGCGCGGGTGGACGAAATCGCCCGCATGCTGGGGGGAACCGCCATCACGGCGAAGACCCTGGCCCACGCCCGCGAGATGATCGAAAGGTCGGTGGCCTGAGCCATCCTCACACGGCGTGCAGGGGATCCTTCACCGCCTGGCAGTCGGGGCAAAAACCATAGATCACCAGGGAATGGTCCTCGAGGGTAAAACCATGCTCCGCCGCGATGTCCCGCTGGCGCGCCTCGATGGTCTCCTCAAGGAATTCCACCACCAGGCCGCACTTGAGGCATACCAGATGATCGTGATGGGTGCCGAGATTGAGTTCGAAGACGGACTGTCCCCCCTCGAAGTGATGCCGACACACCAGGCCCGCCGCCTCGAACTGGGTCAGGACACGATAGACGGTGGCCAGGCCGATCTCCTCGCCCCTGGCCAGGAGGCTCTTGTACACATCCTCGGCGCTCAGATGTTGGAGAGCGCCGCCCTCCCGGCTCCTTTCGAGAATCCCCAGGATCTTGAGCCGTGGCAACGTGACCTTGAGCCCCGCCTGTTTGATCTGATTATTTTCCAAGCCCTAACCTCCCCTTTGGATTGGCCTGACGCGGATTCTCTCCCAAGGGCCCAATGGGCTGGAGTATCATTCTCCACCTTGAATCGGCGCCAGCCAGGGTAACGACCAAGATGACGCAAAAGCTTCCCATTTTACTGACCATGAGCGCAAGCCTCGCCCTTTCCGGCTGCGCCTCCAAGGATGGCGCGCCCCAGTACCGCGAGTCGGCCCTGAGCCGCCTGCCCTTCGTCTATCAGATGACGATCCAGCAGGGCAACATCATAACGGAAGACATGATCGACCGGCTCGAACCGGGCATGACCCGCAATCAGGTGCGCTACCTGTTGGGCACGCCCATGCTGGTGGATATCTTCCACGAGGACCGCTGGTATTACACCTACACCATCCGCCGCGCCCACCAGGAGATGGAGAAGAAGCCGCTGGTTATCCACTTCGATGGCGACGCCATGACGCGGGTGGAGGGTTTCATCAAACCGGATCCGGATAGGGCGGCTGAGCGGGAGCCCGAGGAGATAATCGTCAGTGTCCCGGACTGGGAAGGAGATAAGGGCTTGGTTAAGCGGGCCATGAAGTCCATGGGGCTCGAGAACGACGACTGACCACCTTGGTATCGGAACTCAACAACCACCAGCTCAAAGCTGGTGGGTTGGAAATCAGGGGACTAACCCCCCGACTGAAATAGAAGGCGGCTGATAGCCGGTGGTTTGGACCCCGGGCCGAGCGCCTTTCGGGCGGGCTAAAGCCGCCTTATGGAAATCAAAAAAGGGCGCCCGGCGCCCTTTTTTATCGCAACGATGGGCCGATAAGGCCCCCTTCAGCGTCCGCTCAGGCGTCGAGGGCGTCGAGGGCCTTCTGGAAGCGGTTGGCGTGGGAACGCTCCGCCTTGGCCAGGGTCTCAAACCAGTCGCCGATCTCGTCGAAGCCTTCCTCGCGCGCGGTCTTGGCCATGCCAGGGTACATGTCGGTGTACTCGTGAGTTTCGCCGGCGATGGAGGCCTTGAGATTATCGCTGGTGCCGCCGATGGGCAGGCCGGTGGCGGGGTCGCCAGAGGCCTCCAGGTACTCCAGGTGACCGTGGGCGTGGCCGGTCTCGCCCTCGGCGGTGGAGCGGAAGACGGCCGCGACGTCGTTGTAGCCTTCCACATCCGCCTTGGCGGCGAAGTAGAGGTAACGGCGGTTGGCCTGGGATTCGCCGGCGAAGGCCTCCTTCAGGCAATCTTCGGTCTTGCTGCCCTTAAGTTCCATAGGATTAACTCCGAATTAGGTTGGGTGTTGTTTTCTAGTCGCCAGGGTCCAGTGACCTGGCACATTTCAAAGCTTAGACGCTTCGGCATTGAAAAACCAATGGGCAGGTCTGATCCCAGTCATTGGTTTAGCCTATCGATCTTCCTTTTGCCTTCACGGTGCTGGCCGGGTGAGATCGAGTCCTTGCCAGGCACAGGAAGCGGCAACGCCATAAACCTATGTTCACCAGACCCGCCTTAGGGACGGTTCAGAAACAAGTGGCACAAGGCTGGCCCGAAGTCGGGTTACGCTGCGCTAACCCGAGCTACGGCCAACAAGTGGATGTACCGGTTATTTTTGATCCGTGACTTAGGGCAGGGTCTCGAAGAGGGGTAATGCCTCACACCTTTGCTGCTGTCCACACTTGCTGGATGCTTGAAAGGTTCGA
>JBFZDM010000010.1:0-5388 GCA_041307365.1 Chromatiaceae bacterium
TCAACGGCGGCTTCGGCACCGCCCGCTGGCTCGGTGTCGAACGGCTCCTGGTGCCCTCGCCCTGGTCCCGCTCCGAGGAGGAGGAAGCCTTGCGGACCCTCGCCCGCCATCAAGGGGACCCATCGCGCCCCCTACTGCCCGGCGACGCGAACGACGAGCCCATCCCCGTCGGCATCGACCCTTGGGGATTGGATCTGCGCCAGGGCGAGCGTCTCACCCGCCGGTCCTTCCCGGCACGCCTGGCGGATCTGGACGGCGTGGGCGCCCTGCTGGGATTGGCCTGACTGTCATGGATCCAGGGGTTGCCAGAAGTATTGGAATTCTCCGCAAAGGTCCCAATCTCGGGTTCGAGATTTCATAGTTTTTTTCAGGTAGCTACCGGAGGTATAAGATGGCAGTCAGTGTTCCCGTGGACGGCGAGGGCTTTCTCATCAACCGCGATGACTGGAGCGAGGAAGTCGCGATGCAACTCGCCCAAGCCGATGACTTCGAGATTACCGAGCAAATCATGAGCTTTATTCAATCAGCTCGCACCATGTACGACAACGACGGCGTCGTCCCCCCCATTCGCAAGTTCGCCAAGGAACTCAATATATCCACCAAGGAGCTCTACGACATCTTCAAGAAGGGCCCCATGAAGCTCATCTGTAAATGGGGAGGCCTGCCCAAGCCCACCGGCTGCGTCTGACCCCCACAAGAAGCCCGGTTCAAGCTGGGCTTTTTCTTGCCGGCCCTCGTCCAGCCAGGAGAGAGGGTTTTAACCCCCTGCCGCTTCCGTGACCCGGCGCGGCACCCGAGTGGGAACACTGGCCTTGTCGCCCTGCTTCTCATCCCGCCAGGACTGGGAGCCGCCTCTCCCCCGAATCAGCGCCAATGTTCCGGGTACTGGCGTTGGCCGGCGAGGTTGTTCACCAGGAGTGCGACCACCAGGAGGATGAGGACGCCGGCGCCGACGGGCATGAGAACATAGAGGAAGCCCAGGGCATGGATCTGCTCCGAGCCGGCAACGGCGATGAGGGCGGTGGCGCCGCCGGGGGGATGCAGGGTGCGGGTCAGGTGCATGAGAGCGATGGCGGTGGCCACGGCCAGGGGCGCGGCCAGCCAGGGCAGGAAGCCCAGGACCTGAAAGCAGGCGACGCCAATGGTGGCGGAGAGGAGGTGACCACCGATCAGGTTACGGGGCTGGGCCAATGGACCGCGGGGGGCGCCATAGACGAGAACGGCGGAGGCGCCAAAAGAGCCGATCAGGAGCAGGTTGTCGCCACCGGGCAGAAAGGCCTGGTTGAGCAATGCCAGCGCGCCGATGCCGCAGAAGGCGCCGAGCCAGGACCACAGGACCTCGCTCAGAGGCACGGGCGGCGGGCCTGCCGAGGTCCGGCCGCGCATCTTGCCCAGATAGCGGCTAGCGCCCCCCCTGAAGCCCCCGAGCGGGCCTCCGGCCTCTTGAGTGGTCATGCCGCCACCTGTAGTAGTTTTCTTTGACATCTTGCCCTACTCACGGCATCTGGTTTGTTGCCGGGACATGACAAACCTGCCCGCGAGGCGCCGCCTTGAGATGGATCAAATCTTTCCGCTCCCAGCCAATGGCATGGCCCAGCCGGGTGGGCTAAACTCCCCTACCTTGTCCATCCCCTTACCCAGGGCCTGATCCCCTGGGTCCCAGGGCGGATGGCATTCCGCCTCGCATGACAACACTGCCGGACGCCCCGTACCGCCTGGCCCAGCCTTCGTCCCCAAAGGAGCTTCCTTCATGGTCACTTTTGACAACCTGCATGCACAGATTCATGAAATAACAGAGAGAAATAACGTCTTCCGCTACCTGATCCAAGACCGGCTCATGTGCGATACCCGGATCGCCCGGGACATCTTCTCCGGCTATGTGAACCTGGTCCGGGAACACATGGAGCAGGTGGACCGAGACCTCTGTAGCCGACTCCTGTCCCATGAGGTCCAGACGGTCAGAAATACCGCCGACCGCTTTCTCTCCGGCTCGAGCGAGATCAAGCGCATCTTCGCCGACTACCTCAGGCAGTACTGCTCAGATCGCCGGAACGAACTGCGCATCAAGGATTATCCCGCTTTCGTCACCGATACTAACGAGATGTTCGATCTGGTCCTGGACCGCATCCAGCGCGAGACCGAGCACCTCTACCCCCTGATTCGCAGCCTGGAGACCCAGGCCAGCAAGAAGACGGCATGAGCCGCCTTTCCTGTTTCTCACCGTGAGATTCAGCGGCGTTTCACGGTGTCTCGCGCCTGGGAGAAGGCGGTGGCCAGGGCGCCGCCGGGGGCCGGAGCCTGAACGCGAATTGGAGGGAACGCGATTTCCCCTACGGCCGACAGGATTCTCGGTGTACGCTAGCCCCATCTTGTTCCCATCTTGTTCGCGGGTTGCCCCGCTCCGCCATGGGACCAACACGCGATACGGGCGGGCGGCTAACCCATACCCGACCGGGACTCTCACCCCGCAAAAGACGCCGAGCCTTGCTCGGCGCGATAACAATCCCGCTAAAGCGGCGCACGCCAAGCGAGAACCGCTGAATACAGATGAAAGCCCGTGGCGTGCACTCGCTTTTGAGCGGGCTTGTTAAGCCCATTAGCTTCTTAGCAAGCGATCGTATTCTTCGTGGGCGCCAATCCACACCCAAATAAACCCGCGCTCGTCTTCCATAGCGAGTGCCCTATGATCCCGGCCCACCCGTGCGGACCAGAGTTTGCCGACCTTTTTGAAGTGCAGTGACGGATGGCGTGGGTTCCGTTTCAGTAGCTCGTAGTTCTTTCTTGCAATGCCTTGGGCCGCTTCCGGTATCGAATAGAAGCAACTCCAGAAACGCGCCGTCGTCCTGTGCTTCACAGGCTTCCAAGTTTACCCTGGCTTTTTTCTTCCAGAGCTTCCTGAATCAGAAAATCAAGTTTTCCTGACGCCGAGTCCCGTTCAATTTCTTCATCCCAAGCCTGCCAATTGCGCTCGGAAAGCCACTGCACCAGATCCAGGTATTCGCGACGGGGAAGAGCCTCGATAGCGGACTTCATCTCCTCTAGCGTTCTCATGTAGAAGACCTCTTCATAAAGGGCCTAACGCCGCAATAACCCGCGCCGGCAGCAGAGGCTGGGTCGAGCTAAGACATTGTTCCGGCGTCGGGTTGATCGCACAGTTAAGGTTTTGCGCGTGCCCGCTTGGCAAGGACGCGTGCCCTGAGAGGCCGTTCAGACCGCATGACGTAGAGAATGAAAACCCGCGCACCGTCATAGCGATAAAACACGCGACACGGAGATTCAATGATCTGACGATAGCGGGTTGACTTCCCAAGCTCGAGCGGCTTGCTGCCGCTCTCAGGAAATTCCTCTAACTGCCCTACGTGCGTAAGGACACGATCAACCAGCGCACTCGCCGCAGCGAAGTTCTCAACGGCGATGTAGTCAGCGATGGCATCAAGATCCGCCAGCGCCGGCTCTGTCCAGACTATTTCAGCCATCGGGCCAAGCGCACCTTTGCCTCGGCATGACTGACTGTACGACCCTCCGCGACTGCCATCTCCCCGCGGGCGATGCCTTCCAAGATAGCCATACGCTGCTGTTGACGGTCGTAGGTCTCGACGTCAACAAGGTAAGCGCTCGGCAAGCCATGCTGAGTTATGAGGATAGGCTCACGGTCCCGCTCGATATCCGAGAGGAGTTCCGTGGCCTGGCGCTTCAAAGTTGTCACGAGTTCAGTACGCATGGAGTGATACTATAGTGCCACTCTCAGGCGCGCAAGCACTTCCTTCAAAAGCCATCAAGGTAGGACGGCCAGTTTCCCGACCACCCCCTCACAGATCCCGGCGTGCGAAATTACCGCACCGGGCTCCCCAGGCGTCAGGATAGAAGTCGCCTTGGGATTGATGAATCGCCAGCACCCCATCAGAAACCCGACCGTCAACAGGCCGAACAGATTGCGGAACCGATGTGATCTCTCATGTTCTCATCGCTTCTCTTTCCCCATGCCAGGCGCTAGGGACCCCGACAGGCCCTCGGGAATCTCACCGGGTCGAAACCTTAGATCGACGTTTGTGTTCTCTGTTGTCCGCCTGGTTTCCCGGCGGTGCCACCCTATCTCGATCATCGCTTCGACTATCGATTCCTCTGTATAGGCTTCCGTCACGTTAACAACGTCGCCACCTGTATTTATACTCTTAACGAGGCTGAATCGCTTCAGGGTGGTGCATCACCCCTCTGGCCTATGAAATACTCTGTCTACGCTTCACGGCTATTGTTCGCCTGTACCCGCAGACGCATCCGCAAATACCGCTTCGCCAGCCGTGCAAGACTCGATAGGGGTGGGTGGCTGGCCCTTGCCCCACAGGGACTTTCACCCTGCAAGAAGCGTCAAGCTTCGCTTGACGCACTAACGCCAAGCCTCAGCGGAGCGCGCCTTTGGCGCGTCCGCTGGAGGCGCCTGTTAGCCGATTTATTATCGGCCATAGGTATTTCTGTACTCAGTTTTTAGGTGAATAAATAATTCCTGGAGCCTGACATACCCTTCATCTTCGTGATCCGGATATTCCCTTTCATCGCTAAGGACCATATCAAGAACATCTAAAATGCAATCTAAATCCCAACTGTAGAAAGATATTGGCCTTACACCCTTATAGTTATCTATTTTTGTATCTAATCCAAATGCTTCAATCATATGCCAGGAGTGTTTTTGCAATTCTTCCAATTGCTTTCCTGATATCTTTATCTTTACCGGTATATCTCTTTTTCCGGGCTTCATTTCGCTTTCATCATTCTTTGTGTCTGTGATGTAAATAGTAAATGTTGATTTCGATTATCGTATAGTTGAACATCACAAGATGTATTTCCAATCTTGGCGAATGATCTCCAAGGTAGCGATCCCAGTTTATTTTTGCATCAAAAAACGATACACCATCTGAAAATTCGCGTAGTTTATGAAAAACGGTTATCTCCCAACCGTAATCATCGCTTATTGTACCGCCGATTGTGTTCATGGTGTTTCGGCTCAGCCGTAGGAACGCCGGTTACCCGGCGCCCCCGGCAAAGTCCCGGACGTGCAGTTTTCCCGCATCCGGTTCTTCGGTTGTACTCGCCTTCGCGCGAGCAAATGATTCATGCAAACCCCCGCCGCGTCGCTGGCTACTCGGTGATGCGGGGCTTCGCGATGCCGAGCTTCGCTAAGGCGCGGTTGAACACCTGCCAGGTAAAGCTCTTGCGCTTGCCACCGCGCCGATTCAGCCATTTGAACCCATACTCCGTCGCCGTCTGGAAGAAGCGCCACAGGTCCTGTGAGTTGCCCCGCAGTCCGTAATAGTTGTAGTGCCCGACCAGTCGGCGGTTGAGCCCCTTGATAAACTCCCTGCCCGGCAGGTGCCGGTGGCCCTTGATCCAGTC
>JBFZDM010000014.1:0-3274 GCA_041307365.1 Chromatiaceae bacterium
AGGCCAACTCCACAAGGCGTCGGGCAAATACCCCGTCTGTCTCGCCTGCCATGCCCCCAACGCCGCCCGTGACAAGACCACCAAACTCGACGCCAAGCCGGCCTACTCCGAGGGTGTCAACTGCGTGGCTTGCCATACCCTGGCCAGCTACAAGGGTATCAATGACGAAGGCGGCAAGCTTCGCCTGGGCATCAACGCCTATGTGCTCGCCGATCAGATTCAGGCCCCCACGGGTTTGAACCAGGGCTTACGGAAGCTCACGGCGGGCGACGATCCCTTCGGCGGCGCCAGCGGCGCCGATCAGAAACCCAATCCCCACCTGGGAGAGCCGGTGGAGTTCGAGGGCAAGCCGATTCCCGCCCTGCCCATGCAAGGGAATCCCAAGCTGATGCGCTCCAACGACGCCTGCATGGGCTGCCACGACAAACGCAACAATCCGCACGGCGTGGCCCTCTGTGGGACCGGCGAAGAATACGTCCAGTCCAGGACCCAGGTGAACTGCATCTCTTGCCACATGCCCGTCGCGGGCGGCATGGCCGATCACGGCATTGGCGGCGGCCACGACAAGGCCATGCTCAAGCGCTCCGTCCTCTTCGATCTGAACGTTGAGCCCAAAGGCGGCAAACTTGCCGCCGCGGTGACCATGACCAACCAGCAACCCCATGTCATGCCTACCGGTGCGCCCTTCCGCAACATCTACCTCAAGTTAGCTGCCTACGACGCCCAGGGCCAGGTAGTATGGCAGAATGCCGAAGGGCACCCCAGCGAAGGCGACCCCCAGGCCTACCTCCATCTGACCCTGGTTGATGACCAAGACAAGCCGGTACCCCCACCTAAGGCTACCAAGACCGGCGCCGATACCCGTCTCAAGCCCCACGAGACCCGCGTCTTCAGCTACGACATCCCTGCCGAGGGCATCGTCTTGGTGCGTGCCGAACTTTATTACAGCCTGCTCTGGCCGCAATTAGCAAAGCAATTCAGCCAACTTCCTGACGAGGTCAAGACTCCGGTGATGATTGCCGAGTCCGAGAAGATCATCGCCAAACCCTGATCCCGGCCCCCCGGCCGAGTGAGGCACCATAGGCATCGGGGTTCGCCCCGATGCTTTTTTTGTTGCCTCGTTTAAACCGAAGCTTTGCATCCTGGAAAACCGGCCAGGGGACAGTGGGTTGGGCTTCGGGTTTTCGGTAGGGATTGTCAGGAGCCGGGCAGCCCCTCGTATCTCCCCCTACCTACTAGCCGAGCACCACCAGAAAGGCCAAAACGTTAGAAATAATCCTGCTAAACCTGAAAGCCGATCGGTACGGTAGCGAAATCAGCTAGAAACCCATCTTCTCGAAGAAACCCTTGACGCCGTCAAGCCAGGAATGGGACTGGGGGCTATGCTTGTCGCCACCGGCGACGACAGATTCGTCGAACTCCCGCAGCAGTTCCTTTTGGCGTTCGGTGAGGTTAACCGGGGTCTCCACGAGGACGCGGCAGATGAGGTCGCCGACAATGCCACCACGAACGGGTTTGACGCCCTTGCCACGGACGCGAAACATTTTACCGGTCTGGGTGCCAGGGGGGATCTTGAGCATCACCTTGCCATCAAGGGTAGGTACCTGCATCTCCCCGCCGAGGGCGGCGGTGACGAAACCGATGGGGACCTCGCAGAAGAGATGGTTGTCCTCGCGGGTGAAAATGGGGTGGCGCTCTACCTCGATCTGAACATAGAGATCGCCCGGGGCACCGCCCTGATCGCCGGCCTCGCCCTCGCCAGCAAGGCGGATGCGGTCTCCGGTATCGACGCCAGCGGGGACCTTGACCGAAAGGGTCTTCTGTTCCTGGACCCTGCCTTGGCCATGACAGTGAACACAGGGTTCGTCGATGCGGGTGCCGGTGCCGCGGCACTGGGGGCAGGTCTGCTGGATGGAGAAAAAGCCTTGCTGCATTCGCACTTGACCCATGCCATTGCAGGTGGGGCAAGCGCGCGGTTTAGTGCCGGGGCGAGCACCGCTGCCGCCGCAGTGGTGGCACTCCACCAGAGTGGGGATGCGAATCTTGACCTCCTTGCCCGCCACCGCATCCTCCAGGCTGAGGACCATGTCGTAACGCAGATCCGCGCCCCGATGGCTGCGCCGACCACCACCGCGGCCACCGAAGATGTCGCCGAAGACATCGCCGAAGATATCGCCAAAGCCACCGCCAGGCCCCTGGCCAAAACCCGCCTCGGCATCGACTCCGGCATGGCCGAACTGGTCATAGGCGGAGCGCTTCTTGGGATCAGTCAGGATCTCGTAGGCCCGCTTGGCCTCCTTGAACTTCTGCTCCGCCTCCTCGCCGGGATTACGGTCAGGATGGAATTTCATGGCCAGCCGCCGGTAGGCCTTCTTGATGTCGGCCTCGCTGGCGTTGCGGGGAACCCCCAGGACATCGTAGTAATCGCGTTTGGACATGGCGGACTAAGCTTCAGGGGGCTTGATCGGAAATTGGTCGTATAACTGGAGTGGCCGTATCAACGGCCACCGCGAAGGGCTTCGGGTGGCCGCTAGGCTAGGCGCCCGCATCCGGGCGATCTCATCCAGAAAGGCGGGACAAGGTTCCGCACTGACTACTTTTTGTCGTCCTTGACTTCCTCGAACTCAGCATCAACGACGTCGTCGCCGGCCTTCTTCTCGCCGCCGCCATGGCCGCCATGGCCGCCATGGCCGGCATGACCAGCATGACCCGCTTCGGCGCTGGCGTCGCCCTGCTGAGAGTAGATGCGTTCGGCCATCTTGGCGGAGGCATCGCCCAAGGCCTTGGTCAGGGACTCGATGCGGACCTTGTCCTCGCCCTTCATGGCCCCTTCCAGGTCCTTGATGGCGGACTGGATGCGATCCTTCTCGCCGGACTCCATCTTGTCGCCGAGCTGCTCCATGGACTTGCGGGTGGCATGGATGAGGGTGTCGGCCTGGTTGCGCGCGGTTACCAGCTCGTGGAAGCGGCGGTCGTCCTCGGCATGGGCCTCGGCGTCCTTGACCATACGCGAGATCTCGGCATCCGACAGGCCGGAGGAAGCCTTGATGATGATGGACTGCTCCTTGCCGGTTGCCTTGTCCCGCGCCGAAACATTAAGGATACCGTTGGCATCGATGTCGAACTTGACCTCGATCTGGGGCACGCCGCGTGACGCCGGCGGGATGTCGCTCAGGTCGAAACGGCCCAGAGACTTGTTGGCCGAGGCCTGTTCGCGCTCACCCTGGATGACATGCACGGTGACGGCAGTCTGATTGTCGTCGGCGGTGGAGAA
>JBFZDM010000015.1:0-4916 GCA_041307365.1 Chromatiaceae bacterium
CATGCTGACCTATGCGGACGTGGAATACCTCCAGGTCGAGATCGACGTCCCCTCCCGTCTCCGCCCCGGCCTGCGCGAGGGCATGATGATCCATGCCGACCTGGATGTCGGTCACGAACGGGTGCCGGTGCGCGTGGCCCAGATCTTCCCCGTGGCCGATGCCCAGCGGCATACCATCAAGGTCAAGCTGGACCTGCCCCAGGGGGTGTCCGAGCCAGGCATGTATGTCCGCGTCCTGGTGCCGGACTTCATCGCCCCGGCGAGTGGCAATCCCGTCATCCCCTTTTCCGCGGTTCGTTACAATGGCAGCCTGCCGGGGGTCTATGTCATGGACGATCAGGGCCACCCCCGCCTGCGCCTAGTGCGCCTGGGCGAGCAACAGCCGGACGGCATGGTGCATGTGCTCAGCGGTTTGCGCCCCGGCGAGCGCGTCCTGGCCGACCCTCCGCCTGGGGTGGCCGCCGGCTGGTCCCTTCCCTCGGGCCCGGGGCGCTGAGCCGCCGATCAAGATCAATTTCGCCATGAAGCCGGCGCCATCAAGGCGCCGGCCTTAGTTCTTCCTTCAGGGGGCATCCCCGGATTCCGCGGCCCGGTCTCGACCAGGTCGCCCGCTATCCGGGGTGCCTTTCGGTCAGTTCGCACGGGTATGTAGCTAAACCATGAATCACGACGAGACCCTGAACCATTCCGAGGGATCGCCCAGGTACACGGACGAGAGCCTGGGGATTGCCGGGCGGACGGCGCGCTTTTTCATTCGCTCGCCCCTTTCGCCCCTCTTCTATGTCGCCATGCTCATGATGGGCCTCCTTGGCCTGGTGATGACGCCCCGGCAGGAGGACCCCCAGATCTCGGTGCCCATGATTGACATCATGGTGCAGTATCCCGGCGCCTCGGCGCAGCAGGTTTCCAACCTCGCCATGCAGCCGCTGGAGCGCATCATGAGCGAGATACCTGGCGTCAAGCACGTCTATTCCGCCTCCCAGCGCAGCGGCGGCATGGTCACGGTGGAGTTCAAGGTCGGCGAGGAGATGGGACCCTCCCTGGTCAAGGTCAACGACAAGATAGCTTCCAATCTGGACAAGATCCCCTCTGGCGTCATGCAGCCCCTGGTCAGGAGTAAGGGGATAGACGACGTGCCCATCGTCACCCTCACCCTCTGGTCCCGCGATCTGGACGGCGACGGTCTCCCGGACGTGGACGATGGACAGCTCAGGCTTCTGGCCCAGGATGTGCTTCAGGCCCTCAAGGAAGTCAAGGACACGGGCAATGCCTTCATTGTCGGCGGCCGCCGCGAGCAGGTGACGGTGGACGTCTTTCCCGAACGCCTCGCCGGCTACCAGATCAGTCTGGATCAAGTGGCCCAGACCATCCAGACCGCCAACGCCGAGACCACCGCCGGGGGAGTCGAGGCCAGTGGCTCCCGCTTTTCCGTCTCCACCGGTTCCTTCCTGCGCGGCATGGACGACATCAACCGCCTGGTGGTTGGTACCCATCACGGCCAGCCGGTCTATGTGCGCGACGTGGCCCGCGTTGTTCAGGGTCCCGAGGACGCCAGCCAGCTTGTGGCCTTTTACACGGGTCCGGCGGCCCCCGAGGGGCTGGATGCCGATGGCGTGCCGGCGGTTACCATCGCCGTGGCCAAGAAGGAACTTACCAATGGCGTGAGCGTGGCCAACGCCCTTATCGAGCGGGTGGAAGAGATCCGGGGCGAGCGCATCCCGAATAATGTCGAGGTCAGCATCACCCGCAATTATGGCGAGTCGGCGGACGACAAGGTCAGCGAACTCATCTTCAAGCTCTTCATCGCCACCGGCTGGGTCTTCCTCCTGGTCTGGGTCGCCTTCCGCGCCCTGCGTCCGGCCATCGTGGTCATGTTGGTCATCCCCGTCGTCCTGCTCATGACCATTTTTGTCGCCTGGATCTGGGAATACACCATAGACCGGGTCAGCCTCTTCGCCCTCATCTTCTCCATCGGCATTCTGGTGGACGACGCCATCGTGGTGGTGGAAAACATTTACCGCCGCTGGCTGGAAGAGGGCCGCACCGACGACGACATCGCCGTCGAGGCCGTGGCCGAAGTCGGCAACCCCACCATCCTCGCCACCTTCACGGTCATCGCCGCCCTGCTGCCCATGGGCTTCGTCTCCGGCATGATGGGCCCCTACATGCAGCCCATCCCGGCCTTGGGTTCGGCGGCCATGTTCATCTCCCTCTTCGCCGCCTTCGTCTTTACGCCCTACCTGGCCATCTCCAAGTGGCTGCGGCCCTCCATGCACTACCTGGAGACGGCGGAGAAGCGCGAACACAAGGAGGCGGAGAAGCTCGAGAAGCTCTTCCGCGGCATTCTGGTGCCCCTCATCGAGAGCAAGAGCAAACGGACACTGTTCCGGCTGGTGCTCTGGGGGACCTTCCTCTTTACCCTGTCCTTCTTCTATTTCAAATGGGTGGCGGTCAAGATGCTGCCCTTGGACAACAAGCCCGAGTATTCGGTGGTGCTGGACATGCCGGAGGGGACGGCCCTGCCCGTCACCGCCAACCTGGCTCATCGCATGGCGGATAAGCTGCGCGCCACCCAGCCGGAGATAACGGCCATCCAGCTCTACGCCGGCACGGCGCGGCCCTTCGACTTCAATGGCATGGTGCGCCACTACTACCTGCGCTCTGATCCATGGCAGGGCGAGTTGCAGATTCAGCTTCTCCACAAGAAGAAGCGCGACCGGTCCAGCCACGAACTCGCCATAGAGGCGCGGGAGGTCCTGACCAAGCTGGTGGAAGGTACGGGGGCCGTCGTCTCGGTGGTGGAAATGCCACCTGGACCACCGGTCCTGCAGTCGGTGGTGGCTGAGATCCATGGCCCCTCGCCGGAGATCCGCCGTCAGTTCACCCGCGACATGACCGCCATCTTTCGCCAGGCGGAGAGCACGGTTGATGTGGACAACTATCTGCGGGAAGCCTTCGACTACTGGCGCTTCGACGTGGATACGGAGAAGGCGGTGCGCAGCGGTATCTCGGTGGATACCATCAACCGCAACCTGTCCATGGCCCTGGGTGGCGCTCCCATGGGGGATGTCAAGCAACAGGCTGGCCACGAACCCATCAACATTGTCATTCAGGTACCCCTGGCGGCGCGCTCCGAGATCGAGCGCCTGGGCGATCTGCCAATCCTTGCCATAAGTGGTTCCGTCATCCCCATGCGGGAGTTGGGCCGCTTCCATCGCGTGCCGGAAGAGGACATCATCTACCGCAAGGATCTGCGCGCCGTGGAATACGTGGTGGCGGATGTGGGTGGTAAGCTGGCTGCCCCCGTCTATGGCATGTTGCAGATTCAGGATATCCTGGACAAAACGGGCTACACGGCTCCGGATGGCGTCGTACCCCAGGGCTTCTGGACCCAGCCACCCCCCAACGACCGCCAATCGTCCTGGGAATGGAGTGGGGAATGGACCGTTACCTATGAAACCTTCCGCGACATGGGCGCCGCCTTCGCCGTGGCCCTGGTACTCATCTATATCCTGGTGGTCTGGGAATTCGGCAACTTCCGCATCCCCCTGATCATCATGGCGCCCATCCCCCTGACCCTGCTTGGCATCATCCCGGCCCACTTCATCATGTTCGCCCTTGGGCTGGGGGGGGAATTCACGGCTACCTCCATGATCGGCTGGATCGCCCTGGCTGGCATCATAGTGCGCAACTCCATCCTGCTGGTGGACTTCTCCATCCACGAGGTACAGAAGGGTGTGCCGGTGGCCGAATCCGTGATCCGCGCCTGCAAGACCCGCACCCGGCCCATTCTTATTACGGCCCTGGCCCTGGTGGCGGGCTCCAGCGTCATTTTCACCGATCCCATCTTTCAGGGCATGGCCATCTCCCTGGCCTCCGGCGTGCTGGTGTCCACCGTCCTGACCCTCATCGTTATCCCCCTGGGTTGCGTGGAGGCCAGCCGCGACATCTGCGAGGTGGCGGTCGCCACCGCCCCCGCCGGGGTAATCGTGCCCTGCGCCAGCGGGGATGGCGTCAGCGCCGCCGCGCCCATGTCCGCCAGAGTCGAAAAGACCGAGAAGCCGGCCAAGCGTGGATTACCGATCCGCGTCTGGCTGATGCTGGTCGAAGGGGTCACCCTGGTCTTCTACCTTATCCGTGGCATCTTCCTGCTGCTGTTTGAGTTCGTGAAGAACCGCCTCAAGGGCAAGAAGGCGGCGCCGAGTACCCCGCCAGCATCCCCTCCCCCTAGCGGGAGCAGTGGCCCGAGTCAGCCGCCGAGCCCAGGCACCCCGCCCGCGGGTGGCGCGCCGGCGCCGTCGGCCCTCCCCAGGGAGGAGTCCGGAGCCCCATCCGCGGTATCGGCTGTGCCGGTCCCCTCCGCGCCCATGCCCGAGGTCCCGATTGTAACCATGACCCCGGCGGCTACCCCCCCCGTGCCGGCCCCGCGGCCCGTGGCACTCGAGGTTCCACCAGTGGCTTCCCTCGCGCAGGTCGCATCCGTGCCGGTTGTGGAAGCACAGGGGGTGGCCCCGCCCGTGATGGCGGAACCAGAGGTCTCCCAGGCCCCAGGTGAAGTTGGCCCCCCGCCTGAGGAACCCAGCAAGAGGAGCCCGACGGAACCCATGGGGGTAGCGAGCGCGACGGCGACCGCGAGCAATAAGAGGGCGGCGCCGGCCAGGAAGCCCAGCCTACCTACGGCCGCCGGCTATGTTGGCCCCCCGCCCATGTACGCTGCCAGCACGGGCCCGCCGGGCTCCTGGGCGAACGCGACCGCGACCGCGCCCAAGAAGGTGACGGCGCCGGCTAAGAAGCCCAGCGTCCCCAAGGCGGCCCCAGTGCAGAAGAAGGCCCCGCGCCGAGGTATACGCCTCAAGACCGACGTTGGCGACGAACCTGACTACGATTAATCTTTACTCATTTCCTGGCTGGCAAGA
>JBFZDM010000032.1:0-3805 GCA_041307365.1 Chromatiaceae bacterium
CTTCGCGGGCTACCAGGTGGACGAGGATTTGCTGGCCCTCGCCCATCCCGATGCCCTCTTCATGCACTGCCTGCCGGCCCACCGGGGAGAAGAGGTGTCGGCGGGGGTCATCGATGGGCCCAGGTCCGTGGTCTGGGACGAGGCGGAGAACCGGCTGCATAGCCAGAAGGCCCTGCTGGAATTTCTGCTCCTGGGACAGGATTGAGGCACTGGCCATGAAACGACTGCTCATCCTGCTCTTCTGCCTCGCCACCGCGCCGATGGTGGTGGCCGAGACCCGTTATATTACCGACCAGTTCGAGATCCCCCTGCGCACGGGGGAAAGTCTCAAATACAAGGTGCGGCGTAACCTGGCCACCGGCACCCCCGTGGAGGTCCTGAGCCACAACGCCAAGTCTGGCTATTCGCGGGTGCGGACGGAAGATGGTCTCATCGGTTTCGTCCCCAGCGACCGGCTCTTGGAGGAACCCATTGCCCGGGATCAGGTCGCGGGGCTGGAGGCCAAGATCGCCGACCTGCAAGCCAGACTCGAACTGCCACCCTCAATGAAGGACCTTCAAGCCCAGCTTGAACAGGCCCTTGCCGACAAGCGGAGCCTGGAGGAAGAACTCCTCGCCATCCGCCAGACCGCCGGCGAGGCCCCCCGCATCGCCCGGGAAAGGGCCGAGTTGCGTCAAAGCGTCGCCAATCTCACCCGCCAGGTGGCGGAACTCGAGCAGACCAATCGTGACCTGGGCTACCAGAGCGCCCAGCGCTGGTTTCTCATCGGCGGTGGTGCCGTCATCGGCGGCGTCTTCCTCGGTTTCTTACTGCCCAACCTGCGTCTGGGGCGGCGCCGGAAGTTCGATTCACGGCTCTAAGATGGCGAACCCGGCCGGCGGGGAACCTCCTCACCGGCATCTTCAATGCAACTCCACCTCCAGGGTGAGTCGCTCGGGACCGCCGACCAGCCGCGCCCGCTCTACTTCCACTGGCAGCTTCTGACCTGGGCGGCTGTTAATGAGGGCGAAGCGGATATCGGCATAAACGGCGATATCGCGCCCACCGACGCGGACGATGCGGTCGCCCTCCTTCATGCCGGCGGTGGCGGCGCCACTATTGTCGCCAAAGCCCTGGACGGCGACGCCGGCACCCTCCTTCTCGGTATCCAGCATCACGCCCAGCCGCCCGGTGGCCGGTAACTCCACGCGGCGCGGAAAGAGCAGAAAATCAGCCACCTTGGGATCCAGGTCGCGCTGGGCGCCACTGAGGATGACAACCCCCTCCTGGGGCAGACGACGGAACAGGCGCTTGGGAATGCCCTGGCCATACTCCAGGTGACCGCTACCCGCCAGGATCACCATCTTTTTACTCGGATTCTCCTTGAGATAGTTCGCGGCCCGCTCGGCCATGCCCTCGTCCCAGAGGAGCTGCACCAACAGAAAATTCTCAAAGTCCTTGCCCTCCTCCTTGGGATGGAACTCGAAAACCGCCTTCACCCGCTCCCGATAGTCGGCATTGTCCCGATCCATCTCCGCCGGGATGCGGGTAAGCTCCGTCTCGGTCAAGGCCTCCAGGCCACCCTGGCCGACCTTTGTCGTGATCTCCCGTTCCAGGTTGAGGGCGACGACGGGAATGCCATGCTCGCGAGCGAAACGCAGAATGGGCCGGTAGAGGCGGTAGTCAAAACGCCAGCGCTCGAAATAATCCGTGCGGCGCAGCATCTCATCCTCGTCGATCTCGCCGGCCACATAGGCGTCCAGCACCGGCTGGAAGGGTTGCTGGAACATCTCCATACCGATGGCCAGGTCCGCGCCCCTTTCATGCAGCCCGCGAATAATCGCCAACTGGTTGAGGTGGTCCTCATAGCGGTCATGGGCCTCGCCGACGAAGACTACCCGGCGATCGGCCAGCTTGGGCACCAGGACATCCAGCCCGGTGAGGGCGGAAAGATCGACCACTGTGGTTTGGGTCTCCAGGATTTCATCGCCGCCGGGATCCGGGGCCGGGGCCTCCCCCGCCAGGGTGGGATGGGCGAGGCAGACGAGCAGGGCGCCAAGGGCAGCCGTGCGCAGGTTGGAATTGAGGGCAGACATGGGCATCTCGTGGGAAATGGGGGGTGTTGCGATGCATTATGGAATCAGAAAGCCAATGCCCGCTCGCACGCCGGAATTCAAGACATAAAGCGGAAAATAGGACCATGCGGGAAGCAACCCGGTTCCTCCTCCTCGGCCAGCGTTACCCAGGGCATGTCTCCAGATGCTCCTGCCGTGGCCAGGGCCAGACCCGGCCATCTGATGCCATCCCCGACTCGCCATCCCGGCGGGACCCTCGATCACGGATTGACGAAGGCCCCTTCCGGCTCCGCCCGTTCGATGAGCCCCAGGTCCTCTAGTTGTTCGGCCAGCGTCCGCCAACGTTCCAGGGTCATGGTGCCCAGGGTGGCGTCGTCGAGCTGACCCTGGATCAGGGGCTTCTGGATGATGGCCGCCTCGGCGAAGGTGGCGGCGGCCATGGTGGGGTTGAGGGCATGCATGACGCGATTGGCGGGGTCGGGATCCGCCAGATAGGCCAGCCAGCCCTGGCGAACGGCGCGCACCAGGGCGCTGACCCGTGCGGGATGCTGCTCCAGGGTTTGCCGCCGGGTGATGATGAGGCCGGTGTAGGGGTTGAAGCCGATGTCCTTGAGCATGAACACTTGGGGGTCCACCCCGGCGTGGCGGGCGACGATGGGCTCGGAGCTGATGAAGCATTGCTGCGCCATCTTGGGATCCTGCAGGAAGGGGGCAATGTTGTTGTCGTGTGGCACGACTTTCATCTTGTCAAGGCCGTAATCCCTCTCCAGCAGCTTCAGAAAGGGCGAGCCGGGGATGACACCCAGGGTGCCCCCCTGGAAGACCTCGGCCATGGATTCCAGGCCCCGGCTGGCGTGGACCATGATGCCTTCTGGAAAGGTCTGATAAGCGGCATAGATGGCGACCAGGTCGGCCCCGCGATCCCGGGCCATCAGGAGGCTGTCGGCGCTGGTGATGCCAAATTCCACCTGGCCAGCGGCCACCATCTGCTCCACCGGTGACTGGGCCCCTCCGGGTCGGATCTCGACAGCCAGTCCTTCGGCCATGAAGGCTCCCAACTCACTGGCCGCGTAATAGCCGCCGAACTCGGGCTCCGGGACCCAGTTGAGTTGCAGCGCCGTCTTGTGCAGGGCTAGCGGCGAGGCATCCTCGCTGGAACAGCCGGTGAGCAGGAGGGGCGACAGACAGAGCAGACCCAGAATCTGGTGCCGGATGGACATGGCATTACTCCCGTGTTTCGGCGATATGCCAGCGCCGCATGGTGAAGCGACCAATGAGATTGACGAGGGCGAAGAAGACAAGCCCAAGTAGCGAGGCCATCAGCACCGCTGCAAAGACCTTATCTATCTTGAATTCCTTGATGGAGACCATGACCACGGTGCCGATGCCGCCGCCGTCCTTGTAGTCATCCGCCACGAACTCGCCGACGATGGCACCGATGACGGCGAGTCCCGAGGCGATACGCAATCCCGTTAGAAATTGGGGCAGGGCGGCGGGGATGCGCAGTTTCACCAGGGTCGTGAGGGTCCCAGCCTGGTGCAGGCGGAAGAGGTCGCGCAGGGCCGGATCCGTGGACAATAGGCCGCTGAGGGTATTGGCGACAATCGGAAAGACAGAGACGATGAAGCTGACGGCAATGATGGTTTTAAGTCCATAGCCGAACCAGATCACCAGGAGGGGGGCGATGGCGATGATGGGCACGGTCTGGAAGAAGACCGCGTAGGGGTAGAAGGCTCGCCGCATCCAGTCAT
>JBFZDM010000083.1:0-2694 GCA_041307365.1 Chromatiaceae bacterium
GTGGTAAGGGGCTGACGGTGTGGCTGGGGGTGTGAAAAAATCGGTCAGGTAACCGAAAGCCTTTCCCGTATCTTCCTTGCGCAACGGGCCGCCGTGGCATTCCTCGGCCTCTCTCCTGTCCTGTCCTGTCGGTCGCGCTGTACCGCCCGTGCAACGACTCTCCGGAGGCAAAGTATATACTGTGCAACCGTTCGCGTTGGAGTCGGGATAGGGGAGTCGGGGCACGATATGCGCACCGTGCGGAATCTGCTGGGCCACACGGATCAACCACCCACCAAGAGTTACACCCCTGTGCTCAACCTGAGCCCGAGGTCGGTCTTGCCGCCGCGCATTTCGGTGTGGAGCACGGCCTCAAACCCGTAGCCGGAGAAGAGGGGCAACCCCCAGGAGGTAGAGGGCCGACAGGATGACGCTGGCCGAGACCAGCCAGGATAACCCTTTCTTCATGCTTTGGATTCCTCTATTCCGACTGCCCCGTGAAGCGGCCATAGGCAACCTGCACGGCCTCCTGGCCCAGGAGTTGCCGCAGGCGCTTGATCAGTTCATCCAGGGGCTGGATATGCCAGTCGTCGCCGAGCAGGAAGCGTGCCTGGCCTTGGGGTGACCGGTATTCCATCTGGATCGCCAGGCGGCCACCGCGATAGAGGGTCAGGATCTCGCGCAGGTGTTGGAGGAGTTCCGCACCCTTCTTGTGTCGCTTGGAGGCACCGAGGTCAAGATTGAGCAAGAGATGATCTGCGGCCTTCTCGCGGGCCTGCTCCAGAGTCTGGACCTCGCTGGCGCGCAGGGACCAGGCGTCGCGAAATTCATCAAAGTTGAGGGTGCCGGCGATTACCAGCAGGCGATCCACCGCCAGGAGATCGCGGACCTGGTCGTAAAGCTCGTTGAAAACCGTGACCTCCAGGCGCCCGGTACGATCGTCGAGGATCAGGGATGCCATGCGCCCGCGCAGGGTCTTGCCGTGGCGCACCCCCAGCACCAGGCCGGCTATGGTGCGCTTTTCCCGATCCCCGCGTCCCTTGGGGGTGGACAACAGGACATTGAGGCGGCTACCCATGAGGGCATTGAGCTCGAGTTCATAACGGTTGACGGGGTGACCGGTGAGATAGAGCCCCAGGGTCTCCTTCTCGCCCTGGAGGCGCTCCTCCTCTTCCCATTCCCCCCACACCTTGCCGGCGAGTTGGGGGTCCGGATCCGTGGCGGTTTCCTCCACCATGCCAAAGAGGTCCGCCTGACCCGAGGAATGGCGGGCCTTGTGCTGTTCCGCCAGCCGGATGGCCAGGGGCAGATGCTGCATCAGGGTGGCGCGGTTGGCGCCCAGATCGTCAAGGGCGCCGGAGCGGATCAGGGCCTCCAGCACCCGCCGGTTCATCTTCTGCAGGTCGATGCGACGGCAAAAATCCCAGAGGTCGCGGAAGGGGCCGCCGGTCCGCCGCGCTTCCATCAGCGCCAGGATAGCGCCCTCCCCCACCCCCTTGATAGCGCCCAGACCATAGATCAAGGTGCGGTCGTCGGCGATGGTGAAGCGCCATTCGGAGGCATTCACCGCCGGCGGGCGTACCTCCAGCCGCATGGTCCGGCATTCATCGATGAGGGTGACGACCTTGTCGGTGTTGTCCATGTCCGCGCTGAGCACGGCGGCCATGAAGGCGGCGGGGTAGTGGGCCTTGAGCCAGAGGGTCTGATAGGAGACCAGGGCGTAGGCGGCGGAATGGGATTTGTTGAAGCCGTAACCCGCGAACTTATCCATCAAGTCAAAGATGTAAGTCGCCGTCCGGCCGTCCACGCCCCGTTGGGCCGCGCCGGCCTCAAAGATGGCGCGCTGCTTGTCCATCTCCGACTGCTTCTTCTTGCCCATGGCCCGGCGCAGCAGGTCGGCGCCGCCCAGGGAGTAGCCGGCCAGGACCTGGGCGATCTGCATCACCTGTTCCTGATAGAGGATGACGCCGTAGGTGGGCTTGAGGATGGGCTCCAGGTCCGGGTGGGGGTAGGCCACCGCCGCCTCGCCGTGCTTGCGGGCGATGAAGTCATCGACCATGCCGGACTGGAGGGGGCCGGGGCGGTACAGGGCCACCAGGGCCGTCATGTCTTCGAAGGAATCCGGGCGCAGCTTCTTGATCAGCTCCTTCATGCCCCGGGATTCGAGCTGGAAGACGGCGGTGGTCTCGCAGCGCTTGAGAAGGGCGAAGGCCGCCGGGTCCTTGGGGTCGATGCGCGAGATGTCGATGAGGGGCTCGCCGGCCTTGGCGCGCCCGGCGTTGATGGTCTTGAGCGCCCAGTCGATGATGGTCAGGGTGCGCAGGCCCAGAAAGTCGAATTTGACCAGGCCCACCTGCTCGACGTCGTCCTTGTCGAACTGGGTCATGAGGTTGGTGCCGCCGGGCTCGCAATAGAGGGCGGCAAAGTCCGTCAACCGGGTCGGGGCGATGACCACGCCGCCGGCGTGCTTGCCGGCATTGCGCGCCAGTCCCTCTAGCTTGCGAGCCATGTCGATGAGGGTGCGCACCTCCTCGTCCTCGGCGTAGGCCTTGCGCAGGTCCTCGCCCTCCTTCAGTGCCTTGTCCAGGGTCATGCCCAGCTCGAAGGGCACCATCTTGGCGATGCGGTCCACCATGCCGTAGGGGTGGCCCAGCACTCGGCCCACGTCGCGCACCACCGCCTTGGCCGCCATGGTGCCGAAGGTGATGATCTGGG
>JBFZDM010000112.1:0-8884 GCA_041307365.1 Chromatiaceae bacterium
ACCAGAAGAACGGTCTCGTCGAGGGCGGCATCATGATCGGCAATCAGGAAGTCGTCCTAACCAACATCTCCTGCCCCTTGCTCAACATCTACGCCCTGCAGGACCACCTGGTTCCACCAGACTCCTCCAAGGCCCTTGCCGGTCGCACCAGCAGCCAGGACTACACTGAACTGGCCTTCCCTGGCGGCCACATTGGCATTTACGTCAGCGGCAAGGCCCAGAAGGAAGTCACGCCGGCCATCGGCAATTGGCTGAACGAACGCTCCTGATCTAGCTCGGGATGCCTTGCGGAGGCCCCTGTCGCCGCCCATGATGGGTGGAGACAGGGGCCTCTGCTTTTTGGAGATATAGTCATCCCACTTGGTATCCAGACATCAAACCCGCGCCGGCTGAAGGCAGCGCCCCGCGGCGCCCCGGCTTGTGTGCGGCAATCAGCTTGGATGGCTATATGTGAACTCAGATCACGGCCGCCAGCGCGGCGAGAAAGGCGTCGTTTTCCTCTGGCGTTCCAACGGTGACGCGCAGGCAATCGGCAAGAAGGGGATGGGCGCCATGCAAGTTCTTGATCAGGATGCCCCGGGCCTTGAGGGCCTGGAAAATCCCGTCGGCGCGGCCCGGCACAAAGCGCGCCAGGATGAAGTTGGCCTGACTGGGATAGGGGTAAACGCCAGCCAGGGCGGAAAGGGCCTCGAAGAGACGTTGGCGCTCCTGGCGGATAAGCCGAGTCTGTTCGTCAAAGCGGGCCTTGTGACCAAGGACGAAGGCGGCGCTGACCTGGGTGAGGACATTGATGTTGTAGGGTAGCCGGGTCTTGTCGATCTGATCCAGCCAGGGGTGGGGGCCGGCCAGCAGACCGAGCCGCAGCCCGGCCAAGCCCATCTTGGAGACGGTGCGCATGACCAGCAGGTTGGGCCAGTCCCCCAGGCGGTCCATGAAACTGGCGTCGGTGAAGGGGGCATAGGCCTCGTCCACCACCACCAGGCCTGGCGCGGCAGCGATGATCTCCGCCAGGGTCCCGGCGTCGAAGAGGTTGCCGGTCGGGTTGTTGGGATAGGCCAGAAAGGTCAGGACTGGCCGCTCGCGCGCCAAGGCCGCCAGCACGGCCTCCTTGTCCAGGGCGAAATCATCCGCCCGCAGGGGCACGCCCACATAGTCCATGCCAGCAAAACGGGCAATCATGCGGAACATGACGAAGCCCGGGTCCACCGACAGCACCTTCCCCCCCGGTCGCGCCAGGGTCAGGCACAGCATCTGGATGATCTCGTCCGAGCCGTTGCCAAGGAGCAACGCCATGTCCGCCGGCACGCCCATGGCCGCGCGCAGGGCCTCCCGCAAATGGGTGCCGCGTGGGTCTGGATAACGGTTGACATCCACCACCGCGAGCCTCTCCAGCCATTCCTGGCGCAAGCCCTCCGGCAGGCCATAGGGGTTCTCCATGGCGTCCAGCTTGATCAGACCGGCGGCATCGGGGACCTGGTAGGCAGTCAGCGCCAGAATCTCCGGGCGGACCAAACGATTGACGAGGTGCTGCATCGGTTTTCCCCGGGTCCTAGGACCTGTGCCCTTCCCCGCGATACTCCGCCGACCGGGCGTGAGCGGTCAGCCCCTCCCCCCGCGCCAGCACCGAGGCGGTGCGGGACAGGGTGGCGGCGCCTATGGCGGAGGCCATGATGAGGCTGGATCGCTTCTGGAAATCATAGACCCCCAGGGGCGAGGAGAAGCGGGCGGTGCGGGAGGTGGGCAGGACATGGTTGGGGCCGGCGCAGTAGTCGCCGAGGGCCTCGGCGGTGTGGCGGCCCATGAAGATAGCGCCGGCGTGGCGAATCCGGCTGGCCAGGGTCTGGGGATCGGCAACGGAAAGTTCCAAGTGCTCGGGGGCGATCTGGTTGGAGACACTTACCGCCTCGTCCATGTCCCGCGCCAGGATGAGGGCGCCGCGCTCGCGCAGGGCGGCGGCGATGATGTCACGCCGCTCCAAGGTTGGCAGCAGCCGATCAATGGCGGCCTCCACCCGGTCGATGAATTCCGGGTCCCAGGCGATCAGGATCGACTGGGCATCCTCGTCGTGCTCGGCCTGGGAGAAGAGGTCCATGGCGATCCATTCCGGGACCGTGCCACCATCGCAGAGGATGAGGATTTCCGAGGGTCCGGCCACCATGTCGATGCCGACCTGGCCAAAGACGGCGCGCTTGGCGGTGGCGACATAGATGTTGCCCGGCCCGACGATCTTGTCCACCACCGGCACGGACTCGGTGCCATAGGCCAGGGCGGCCACCGCCTGGGCGCCGCCGACGGCAAAGACCCGATCCACGCCGGCGACATGGGCGGCAGCGAGGACCAACTCATTGAGGTCGCCGGCGGGGGTGGGCACCACCATGATGAGTTCGTTTACCCCGGCCACCTTGGCGGGGATGGCGTTCATCAGCACCGAGGAGGGATAGGCCGCCTTGCCGCCGGGGACATAGAGCCCGACCCGATCCAGGGGCGTGACCTTCTGGCCGAGCAGGGTGCCATCGGCCTCGACATAGCTCCAGTCGGTCATGACCTGGTGCTGGGCGTAGGCGCGAATGCGCTCGGCGGCCAGCCCAAGGGCGGCCTGCTGGTCGGCGGGGATTGCCCGCCAGGCTTGTTCCAGACGCGCCCGAGGGATCTCCAGATCCGCCCCGGTCGCCGGCTCCCAATGGTCAAAGCGGCGGGTGTATTCCAGCAGGGCCGCATCGCCACGCACGCGCAGGTCGCGGATGATGGCATCCACGGTCCCCTGGACCTGGGCGTCGGAAACGGACTCCCAGGCCAACAGGGCCTGGAGCCGGGTGGGGAAATCCAGAGCCGCGGTGGACAGTCGGCGAATGTCAGCCATGTTCCTAACCTCTTCTGATTCTCAGCCTTGCCTTGCCGGCGCCGGTCCTGCTGCGGATATCCGCTTGCCGGAGCCTCAAAACAGGTACGTTTTGTGGCAGCCGATAAATGCGCCTACCCAAGGGATGTCATTTTTGGTTCTCGCCAAGGGTGCCGGATGGCGATCGGCGAGGGTGTCGACAGCAGGGAGGCTATCCTCATGCCTACATGGACCTGGTCAGGGCGTCCCCCGACGACCGGCACCCGGCACCCGGCACCCGGCACCCGGCACCCGGCACCCGAAACCCTAACCGGTTGGGACGAGCATATTCAGGGCGGTCCGGAAAGCGGCTACCTGGATCAGGTGCTTTGCCGGGCAGCCAGCTTCTACGCAAAATTTACTCAAACAACCCCTCAAACCTGTTCCTGACGGGCCTGGCCCTGGGCCACGGCTTCGCGCAAGGCACCGAGCAGGGCCATGACAGTGGCATGCTTCATCTTCCATGCGGCCTTGTTGACCACCAGGCGGGAGCTGATATCGGCGATATGCTCCAGGGGCACCAGCCCATTGGCCTTGAGGGTGTTGCCGCTCTCGACCAGATCGACGATCCGGTCCGCCAGGCCCACCAGGGGCGCGAGCTCCATGGAGCCATAGAGTTTGATGACCTCCACCTGTTGGCCCTTGGCGGCGAAATGGCGCTCGGCGCACTTGACGTACTTGGTGGCGATGCGCAAACGCCCGCCCCCGGTTGCCGGTCCCGCGTCCGGAATCCCGGCCACCATCATGCGGCAGCGGGCGATGCGCAGGTCCAGGGGTTCATAGAGGCCGTCGCCGCCATGCTCCAGCAGCACGTCCTTGCCGGCCACCCCCAGGTCGGCCGCGCCGTACTCGACATAGGTGGGCACGTCGCTGGCGCGGATGATGACCAGTTTCACCTGGGCTTGACTGGTGTCCAGGATCAGCTTGCGGCTGGTCTCCGGATCCTCCAGGGGCCGGATGCCCGCGTGGGCCAGCAGGGGCAGGGTTTCCTTGAAGATTCGACCCTTGGAGAGGGCTATGGTGAGGGGGGCGTCGAAGGCCATGGTCCGGGCTCGGCGATCAATGGACGCGGCGAATGTTCGCGCCCAGGACCGACAGCTTTGCCTCGATGTTGTCATAGCCACGATCGAGGTGATAGATGCGGTCGATGAGGGTCTCGCCATCGGCCACCAGCCCGGCCAGGACCAGGCCGGCGGAGGCACGCAGGTCGGTGGCCATGACGGGGGCCCCGATCAGCCGCGGGACGCCGCGACAGATGGCGATATTGCCCTCCAGCAGGATGTCCGCGCCCATGCGCTGCATCTCGGGGATATGCATGAAGCGATTCTCGAAGACGTTCTCGGTGATGGTGCCGACGCCCTCGGCGATACTGTCGAGGGCGCAGAACTGGGCCTGCATGTCAGTGGGAAAGGCCGGATGGGGCGCCGTATGGATACTGACGGCGCGTGGCCGGCGCCCCTTCATGTCGAGGGCGATCCAGTCCGGACCGGTCTCGATCTTGGCCCCGGCCTCGCGCAGCTTGCCCAGGACGGCGTCGAGCAGATCCGGGCGCATGTCTCTGGTCACCACCCGGCCGCCGGTCATGGCCGCCGCCACCAGAAAGGTCCCGGCCTCGATGCGATCAGGCATTATGTGGTGGTGGGCGCCCACCAGGCGGTCCACCCCCTGGATGCGGATATGGTCAGTGCCGGCCCCCTCGATGCGCGCCCCCATGCCATTGAGGAAATCCGCCAGGTCCACGACCTCGGGCTCGCGGGCGGCGTTCTCAATCAGGGTCTCGCCATCGGCCAGGGCCGCCGCCATCATCAGATTCTCGGTACCGGTGACCGTGACCAATTCCAGGATCAGGCGGGCGCCACGCAGCCGCTTGGCCCGTGCCCGGATGTAGCCCTGTTCAACGCTGATCTCGGCGCCCATGGCCCGCAGGCCGTCGATGTGCAGATTGACCGGCCGGGCGCCAATGGCACAACCACCCGGCAGGGAGACCTCGGCCTGGCCGAAGCGGGCCAGGAGGGGCCCCAGCACCAGGATGGATGCGCGCATGGTCCGCACCAGCTCGTAGGGGGCGGAGAACTGATTGACCCGGTTGGCGTCGGACTGGATGGCCATGCCCTCGCCCAGGGTGAAGTCCACCCCCATGCGGCCGAGGAGTTCCAGGGTGGTGGTAATGTCGCGCAGCCGGGGCACGTTGGACAGATGCACCTGTCCCTCCGCCAGGAGGGTACCCGCCAGGATGGGGAGGGCGGCGTTTTTGGCCCCGGCGATGCGAACCTCGCCGTCGAGCCGCTCGCCGCCCCGAATAAGGAGTTTATCCATTTAAATTAAGACGCTATCGGGTAGTGATCGCAAGGTTAGGCCAATCGGCGCGGGGGCGGGCCTCGCCGAGACCCAGCCCTTGGTCGGCATCCCCACCGGGCTGGAGCGGTGGAGGTCCATCCCAAGGCACCGCCAGTCAACCCCGGCAGGCTGGTATCAGGCATCGGCCAAGGGCAGCAAGGGACCCACATTGGCGAGGGCCGCGAGTTTGGCCAGGGACTCCGGCAGATTATACAGGCGCAAGGGGCGTTGATGGCGGCCGGCGAGGTCGATCCATTCCAGCAGCAGGGCCAGCCCGGCGCTATTGGCCTCGCTCACGCCGGCCAGGTCCAGGTCCAATGGACCCTCCCCGGCCAGCATCCGCTCCCCCGCCGACAGCAGCCGGGGGACGGTCTGAAAGTCGAGCACACCCTCCAGGGCGTAGCGGGTGCTACCCTTGGACTGGCCCGGGGACAGGAGCAGCGCCAGGCTCACACCTCACCCTTCTGGTTCATCTGGCCGAGGCGCCGGATGAGACCATCTATGCCGTCGCGGCGGATCTCGGTGTTGAAACTGCCGCGATAGTTGACGATGAGGCTGACATTATCGATGACCAGGTCATAGACCAGCCACTTGCCATTCTTTTCGTACATGCGGTAATCGACCGGGACCGCGGGACCACCGCGCTCCCGCACCTCCGTAGGCACGGTGACCGTAGCCTCCCGCTGCCCCGGCTTCACCGGCAGATAGCGGATGTCCTCGCCGGAATAATTAAGCAAGGCCTGGGCATAGGTGCGGATCAGCACCTCGCGGAAGCCATTGGCCAGGGCCTTGCGCTGCTCGGGGGTGGCCTGGCGCCAGTATTGCCCCACCGCCGATTGGGTGATCTTCTCGAAATCGAAATGGGGGACGACAATCTGGTCAACCAGGCCGAAGATGATGCTCGGCTCGCGATCGATCTCCGCCCGGCGCTCCTTCAGGATCGTGAGCATGCTCTGGCTCACATCGCGGACCAGACTGGCCGCCGCGTCCGTGCCGGACGCCCAACTCGCCTGGCCAAACAACAGGGCCACGATCAGAACATAACGCATCATGCCTAGCCTTCCTCCGCCTTCTTGAAGAGAAATTGCCCGATCATCTGTTCGAGGACCAGGGCCGATTGGGTGTGCGTCAGGCTGTCGCCGTCGGCCAGAAAGGTCTCGCCGCCGCCCGGTGACAGGCCGATATACTGTTCGCCGAGCAGCCCCGCGGTAAAGATGCTGGCGAAGGTGTCGTCCGGGATCTTGTCAAAGCGCGGATCGATACGCAGGGTCACCACCGCCTCATACCTGTCCTGGTCGAGGCCAATGGCCTCCACCCGGCCGATACGCACCCCGGACAGGGTCACGGGGGCGCGGACCTTGAGACTGCCAATATTTTCGAAGTAAGCGCTGAGGCGATAGCCTTGACCGCCGACATCCGCGCTCAGGTTGCTTACCTTCATGGCCAGGAAGAAAAGGGCAACGAAGCCCCCCGCCATGAAGGCCCCCACCAGAATCTCCATCATGCGCAAACGGATCACGACTCAGTCTCCGAACATCAGGGCAGTCAAAACAAAATCCAGGCAGAGCACGGCCAGGGCCGCATGGACCACGGCGCGGGTGGTCGCCTGGCTAACACCCTCGGACGTGGGGTTAGCGTCATAGCCCTCGAAGAGGGCGATCCAGGTCACCACCCAGCCAAAGACCAGGCTCTTGATGACGCCGTTGACGATATCCTCGCGCAGGTCGATCTTGCTCTGCATCTGACTCCAGAAGGCACCATCGTCAACCCCGAGCAGGCCCACGCCGACAAAGTAACCGCCGAGGGCGCCGACGGCGCTGAACATGGCCGCCAGCATGGGCATGGCGATCAGGCCCCCGAAAAAGCGCGGCGTCAGAATGCGCTTGATGGGGTCCACCGCCATCATTTCCAGGCCGGACAACTGCTCGGTGGCCTTCATCAGGCCAATCTCGGCCGCCAAGGCCGAGCCGGCGCGACCGGCCACCAGCAGGGCTGTCACCACGGGCCCCAATTCCCGCACCAGGGAGGCCGCCACCATGACCCCCAGGCTCTCGGCCGCCCCGAACTGGGACAGGACATAATGGCCCTGCAACCCCAGCACCATGCCGACAAAGAGGCCCGAGACCACGACGATGAGCACCGACAGGACGCCCACATTGTAAACCTGGGCCACCAGCAGGCGGGGACGCGCGGCCAGACTGGGCAGCCCCTCTATCATGGCGAAAAGCAAGAGATGACCACGCCCCAGCCGGGCGATGGCATACAGGCCGAGACGGCCCAGACGGGCCAGGGCATTCAGCATGACGCTATCCCACCCCCATCAGGTCCCGTTCCAGTTCCGGCGCCGGATAATGGAAATGGACAGGTCCATCCGGCAGCCCCTCCATGAATTGCGACACCCACTCGGAGGACGTGGCCCGGATCTCCGACGGCGTCCCCCGCGCCATCACCTGGCCCCCGGCGATGACATAGAGATAGTCGGCGATGCTGGTGGTATCCACCACGTCATGGGAGACGACAATGCTGGTGAGACGGCTGGCGTCATTCAGCTGACGGATCAGCTTGACCAGCACCCCCAACGAGATGGGGTCCTGGCCGGTGAAGGGCTCGTCGTACATGATCATCATGGGATCCAGGGCGATGGCCCGCGCCAGCGCCACACGCCTGGCCATGCCCCCGGAGAGTTCGTTCGGCATCAGGTCCCGCGCGCCACGCAGACCCACGGCCTCCAGCTTGATCAGGACCAATTTGTGGATCATGGACTCGGGCAACCGGGTGTGCTCACGCAGGGGATAGGCCACGTTGTCAAAGACGTTGAGGTCCGTCAACAGGGCCCCGCTCTGAAAAAGCATCCCCATACGGGTGCGCAAACGGTAGAGATCGCCCTTGGACAGGGCATGGACATCCTGGCCAGCCACCTCTACCCGTCCCGCCTCCGGCCGCAACTGACCGCCGATGAGCTTGAGCAAGGTCGTCTTGCCCGTACCACTCGGTCCCATGACCGCCGTCACCTTGCCGGAGGGGATGTCCATGTCCACGCCATCGAAGACGCGCTGGTCACCCCGGGAAAAGGTGAGGCCCCGAATGCGCACGAGGATATCGTCGCCGGCCTCTTCCAGCCGCCGCTCGCCCGAATCCATGATTCCGGCCTCGCCCCCCGGGCGAGAGCTGCTCGCTCCCATGTGCCGGATCCCCTGCCGCCGTAAACTAATTTAAGGCCATGATTGTCCTCGCCGGTCTAGCAAGCGTCAAGCCAGGCCCCCTAGATTTTCCCGCCCTGGCGTTGTTGCCCCGAGTTAGGCGGCGCAAGCGTCTCTTTTCTCTCCGCCCTTGCGCGCCCTGGACACCTCTGGAACAATTCGCGGGCCATGGCCAACCCAGCGCCAACACCCTTGAAAGACCCCGACCACGCCGAGAAGATGCGCGCTCTGGGGCGGGCGGTCCTCGAGATCGAGGCACGCGCCGTGCTGACGTTGGCGGATCGCCTCGACGAGGGCTTCGCCCGCGCCTGTGGCTTCATGCTCCGGTGCCGGGGGCGCATCGTGGTTCTGGGCATGGGCAAGTCCGGGCACGTCGCCGGCAAGATCGCCGCCACCCTGGCCAGCACCGGCAGTCCGGCCTTCTTCGTCCACCCTGGAGAGGCAAGCCACGGCGACCTGGGGATGATCA
>JBFZDM010000125.1:0-5134 GCA_041307365.1 Chromatiaceae bacterium
CGGATTGGCCCAGGGGGAGGAGACTGCGCCAGGGTGGGGGGAGAGGTTGAAGCGCTGGGTTGATGAAAAGGGTGGCGATTTCTTTACCTTCCCTTGCCTGGGGAGGATAATTCGCCAAAGCTCGTCCTCTTCCCCCCGGATGGTGGCGGGCGGCGTTACCCTTCAGCCCAGAGCCAGGTATCCCCATGAATCCGGAAAAGGTCGTCTTCGGCTTCTTCATCGTCCTCGCCCTTACTCTCAATTTTGGCTTTTTCATCGGCGATGTGGACAATCCGGAACACCACCATGTGTGGGAGCTGTTCGCCACGGTGGTGGTGAACGCCATTGCCACCGTACTGAAGTTTGGCGACCGGACCCAGATGGGGGCCGTGCTCCTGGCCACCAGCCTGGCCGCCATGCTTCAGCTCGTCGCCGCCGTGGTCGTCTGGGTGGTGGCGGTGCATGTCTCGGCGACGGGCATGACGCCTGGGGTCACCGCCAGTATCGTCTCCCTGAGCGGCGGGGCCATGATCGCCAATGTCATCTCGGTCGTGCTCCTGGTGATCGAGACCGTCATGCTGAAGCGCTAGGATCGAGGTCTTTCCTTCGAGTGAACGCCACGACCATTCTCGACCGTCTCACGCGAGTCCTCGGCCGAGCCTCCGGGTGGGCAGGTTCCCATGGATAACGTCGCTTTCCTCATCTTCAGGCGCATGCGCGCCCCACTGATCGTCCTGATCACCATCTATTCGATCGCCATCATGGGCCTGGTGCTGATCCCCGGTCAGGATGGCCAGGGCAATGTCTGGCATATGGATTTCTTCCATGCCTTCTACTTTTTCAGTTACACGGCCACCACCATCGGCTTCGGCGAGATTCCCTATGCCTTCACCGACGCTCAGCGCGCCTGGGTGACCATCGCCATTTATTTGACGGTGGTGGGTTGGTTTTACTCCATCGGCACCCTGATCGCCCTGCTGCAGGACAAGACCTTCCAGCACTCCTTCGCGGAGCTCCGCTTTACGCGGCGCATCCGGCGGATGCGGGAGCCCTTCTACCTGGTCTGCGGTTATGGAGAGACCGGTGGCGCCCTGGTGAGGGCCATTACCGACGGCAACCGCCACGCGGTAGTGATCGACAACTGCCAGGACCGGGTCGATCTCCTTCAACTTGAGAATCTGCGGGAGTATGTGCCGGCCCTCCATGGCGACGCGCGCCGACCACATCATCTGTTGGAGGCCGGACTCAAGCACCCCTTGTGCTCGGCCGTGGTGGCCTTGACCGACGTCAACGAGACCAACCTTAAGATAGCCATCGCCGCCAAGCTGATGCACCCGGATGTCAAGGTTATTTGCCGCGCCGATTCCCACGAGGTGGAGGCCAACATGGCCTCCTTTGGCACCGATTACATCTACGACCCCTTCGACATCTTCGGCGCCTATCTCGCCACGGCCATCGCCTCGCCAGGTCTGACCCTGATGCGGGACTGGTTGTCCGGGCTCCATGGGGACCCGCTTAAGGACCCCCTCTTTCCGCCACCCGCAGGGCTCTGGATTCTTTGTGGCTACGGGCGCTTCGGCAAGGCCATCGCGGCCAATCTCACTAGTCGGGCCATGGAGCTGGTGGTAGTGGAGTCCGCGCCGGATCTGACCGGGCGGCCCGAGGGGATACCCCTGGTCCTAGGCTGGGGCACCGAGGCCAAGACCCTGGAGCAGGCGGGCGTGCGGCGGGCCGTGGGACTGGTGGTGGGAACCAGCAACGATGCCAACAACCTCTCCATCGTCATGACGGCGCGAGACCTCAACCCCGATCTCTTTATCGTGGTACGGGAGAATCATCAAGACAACGAGGAACTTTTCCAGGCCGTTGGCGCTGACATCGTTATGCACCCGAGCACCATCATCGCCGAACGCATCCGCGTCCTCCTGGTCACGCCTCTATTGACCGAGTTCGAGCAGCTCGTCGGGCTCCAGGACGAAGCCTGGTCCTGCGAGTTGGTCAGCCGTATCGTGGCCATGGTCCAGGACCAGGTGCCGAATGTCTGGGAGGTCCTCGTCGATGGCGAGGATGCCCATGCCATCTGTGTCCTGACTGAGCAGGGCGCGGAGGTCACCTTGGGCGCCCTCCTGCGCGATCCCCGGGAGCGAGAACAAACCCTGCCCATCATTCCTCTGCTCCTCGCCCAAGGTGAGGGGCGCGAACTCCTGCCCCCCGAGGATCGCCGCATCCTCCCTGGCGACCGCCTGCTTCTCTGTGGCTGTTCCCTGGGCCGCTCCCGCCTGGGCTGGACCCTACAGAACGTCCACTCCCTCAACTATGTCCTCACGGGCGGTAGTGCCCCGGAAGGGGCTATCTGGCAATGGCTATCACGCCGGTTGGCCAGCCCCCGCGCGGGCCAGTCTGTCCCATCCTGACCCGACGGAGTGGCGGCATGGGGGGTAATCGGCCGGTCTTTGAACAACAGCTATCCCCAACTGTGCCATACTAAGAATCCACGCCTTAGTCTCGTCATGCCGGCCGAGCCGTTGGGGCCTGGCGACGCACTCGTAAGAGGACAATAACCCATGACCCATCTGCTCGATCGCCTTGACCAGGACCACAAGCACCTTATCTTGCTGCTTGATCTCTATGAAAAAATCCTGGATATGTTCCGTGATGGACAGGAGCCGGACTATGAACTTCTTAGCGAGTTGCTCCAGTTCATGGAGAACTACGCCGACCAGATACATCACCCAACCGAGGAACTCATCTTTGATCGCTTGCGCGCCGCCGGACAGCATCAGGGCGTGCTGGACGTGCTGACGCGCCAGCACGAAGTGCTAAGCCAGTTGACACGCTTTTTCCGCCAGTCCCTTGACGGAGTCATCAACAGCGAGGTCTTTCGCCGTGATGAACTGGAGGTCCAGGGCCGGGATCTGGTGACGACCCTGCGCAATCACCTCAACCTGGAAGAAGCGGAGGCCTTTCCCTTGGCACGCCAGGTGCTAACGGATGAGGACTGGGCGGCGATTCAGGCCGAGGTTCAGGAAAAAATCTCGCCTATCTTTGACGAGACCGACCTGGCGCGCTTTCGCGCCCTCTATCAGCACTTGTCAACCCAGGCCTGAGCGGCGCCTCCGGGCCAGGGATTAGCTACCGACCTTATTGCGCATCCGCATCCTGGGCGTCATCGGGTTCCTTCAAGGGCTCGGTGGCGTCAGGGTAGGGATCGAGGACCAGGATGAGGCCAGCGAGGGGGGGCAGGTCCACGACGATGGACTGGGGCCGCCCCATCCACTCCACGGGCTCGGCCGCGTCGCCCTTGCGTTCGCCAAAGGCGCTCCCGCCATAGGCTTCGGCGTCCGAGTTGACGGCCTCGCGATAGAAGCCGGGTCGGGGGACACCGACGCGATAACCCGGGCGCGGCACAGGGGTGAAGTTGAACAGGGCTATCACTATCCCCTCGCCGCCGCGGTCCTTCCGCAGATAGCTGAGGACGGACTGGGAACTGTCGTGGCAGTCGATCCACTCGAAACCGCCATCCTGAAAATCCAGATCAAATAGGGCGCGCTGCCGCCGATAGAGGCGATTAAGGTCCGCCACCAGCCGCTGAATGCCCTGATGGGGTGCCCGTTCAAGCAGGTACCAGTCCAACTCGCTCGCAAAGTCCCACTCCCGCCCCTGACCAAACTCGCAACCCTGGAAGAGCAGCTTTTTGCCCGGATAGCTGAACATGAAGGTATAGAGGAGGCGCAGCCCGGCGAACTTCTGCCAGGCGTCGCCCGGCATGCGGTCGAGGAGGGAGTGCTTGCCGTGGACCACCTCGTCATGGGAGAAGGGGAGGACGAAGTTCTCGGTGAAGGCATAGAGTAGGCCAAAGGTAAGAAGGTCGTGGTGATAGTGGCGGTAGATGGGGTCCTTGCAGAAATAGGACAGGGTGTCGTGCATCCAGCCCATATTCCACTTCATGCCAAAGCCCAGGCCCCCGGCGTAGGTCGGCCGCGAGACCGCGGGCCAGGCGGTGGATTCCTCGGCGATCATCAGGGTGCCGGGATGCTGACTGTGGGTGACCTCGTTGAGCTGGCGCAGGAAATCTACCGCCTCCAGGTTCTCGTTGCCGCCGTATCGGTTGGGGATCCACTCGCCGGCGTTGCGGGAATAATCCAGGTAGAGCATGGAGGCCACCGCGTCAACGCGCAGCCCGTCGAGGTGAAATTCCTCCAGCCAGAAGAGGGCGCTGGAGAGGAGGAAGTTCTTCACCTCGTTGCGACCGAAGTTGAAGATCAGGGTGCCCCAGTCCTTGTGTTCCCCCAGGCGCGGGTCCTCGTGCTCGTAAAGGGCCGAGCCATCGTAGCGGGCCAGGGCGAAGGTATCGCGGGGAAAGTGGGCCGGCACCCAATCGAGGAGGACGCCGATGCCCTTGCGATGGAGGTGATCCACGAACCAGCGGAAGTCCTCCGGCGCGCCGAATCGGCTGCTGGGGGCGAAATAGCCCGTGGTCTGGTAGCCCCAGGAGGCATCCAGCGGATGCTCGGTGATGGGCAGTAGCTCTACATGGGTGAAGCCTGCCTCCTGGACATAGTGCGCCAGGCGTTCCGCGATCTCGCGGTAGCCGAGGAAGCCGCCGTCAGCGCTGCGCTGCCAGGAACCGAGGTGGACCTCATAGACCGACAGGGGCTGATGAGTCCAATCGGCCTGGGCGCGATCCGCCAGCCAGGCGTCGTCGTCCCAGGCAAAGTCGCTTTCGGCCTGGGTGATGCAGGCCGTGTCCGGGCGGGTCTGGAAGGCGGTGGCGTAGGGGTCGATCTTAACGTGGACGTTGCCCTGTTGGTCCCGCAGTTCGAACTTGTAGAATTCCCCCGGCCCCAGGTCCGGCAGGAACAGCTCCCAGACGCCGGAACCGCCTCGCACCCGCATGGGATGGACACGGCCATCCCATCCATTAAAGTCGCCCACCACGCTGACGCGCTGAGCATTTGGGGCCCAGACGGTAAAGAGGGTGCCGGTGACGCCCGCGACCAGCCTTGGATGGGCGCCAAGGAAGCGGTAGGCGTGCCAGTGGCGGCCCTCGCCAAAGAGGTGCAGGTCGAAGTCCCCCAATTGGGGCGGGAAGGCATAGGGGTCGATGAGGGGATGAATCTGGCCCTTGGCATCGGTCCAGTCCAGGCGATAATCC
>JBFZDM010000141.1:0-3557 GCA_041307365.1 Chromatiaceae bacterium
GTCAGGGCAAGCTGGGGCCGTCCGCCCTGTCTTCAAGCCGGCATCTGCAAGCCGGGCATGGATGAATCCCCAGGATGCCAGAGTGGGGCCGCGTCTGCCGCCGGCATCCGCTTTCCGGACCGCCATGAATACATCCCTGTAGGCTGCCCGAAAACATCCCTGTTTTCGAGGCTCCGGAAAGCGGATACCGGCGGCAGACGCGGGGAAGAGAAAAACACCAAGGGTCTAATAGTCATGCAGGTTGGACCAGCCACCCTGAGCGATGTAAGCAGTTCAGCCAAACGAGTGTCACGGCCGGGGCCGTCCTGGACGAGGCATTCCGCAGCCAGAAGCCGCGGATCATAATGGCTTACGGCTACTTTCAGGGAAACGATCAAAACCCTGCCAGCTAAGCCTCAAGCCTGGGCCCGTTCACGCAACCGCTTGACTTGGAACAGGGTATTGCGTTCCTCCTCTTCCAGGGAGGACTGGATGAAGTGGATGGTGCGGCGGTAGAGCGGGATGATGTTGTACTTGAGGGCGTTGACGCGCTTCTGGGCCTTGCGCTGCTCCTCCATCAGGCGGTGGAGGGCGATCTCCACCTCGCCGAGGCGGGCCAGGGTGACGGCGAGGTCCGCCAGATTGGCGCGGGTGTTGTCGAAGCTGGCGTCGGTACCGAGGAGGCCCACGGGCTTGAGGGGGACGCGCTCGGCGGTGACCGCGGGGTACTCCACCCCCAGGCTGCGGCGCGGCAGGATATCGACCCGCAAGGCGAGTTCGGAGCCCAGCACGGCCTGATGGATACCCCGGCTGCCCATGCGCAGATGGGTGATACTCAGGCAGCGGTAAGCCTCGGCCAGGATCCTCTCCGCCTCCTGGCGCAGCCGCCGGTACTCACCGATGCGCTCATAGACGAGCCGCGTCAACAACTCCCGCTTGCGCTCGAGCAGATCGTGGCCTTCTTCCAGGAACTTAACCTGTTTCTTGAGCCGCAGCAGGGTGTTCTTGGTCGGCGGGACCTTGATGAGTTGTTGGGCCATGTCAAGCCGTCCACCCGGCCATCACTCGGCCCCCTGGTGGTACTTGGCCAGGTCCGTCTCGCTCAGGCGGGTCAGCATGTCACGCGGGAAGCTCGACATGAGTTTCCAGGCCAGGTTCAGGGTGGCCTCGATGGAGCGGTCCTCGGCCTCGCCCTGGCCAACGAAGTCTTGGTCGAAGGCGTCGGCGAAGCGCAGGAAGCGCTTGTCGCGCTCCGAGAGTTCGTCCGCGCCGATGATGGAAGCGAGGTTGCGGGTCTCCGAGGCGCGGGCGTAGAGGGCATAGAGCTGGGCGGCGACTCGGGGGTGGTCCTCGCGGGTGTCATCCTTGCCGATGCCGTCCTTCATGAGCCGCGACAGACTCGGCGAGATGTGCACCGGCGGGTAGATGCCCTGGTTGTGCAACTCCCGCGACAGCACGATCTGGCCCTCCGTGATGTAGCCGGTCAGGTCCGGGATGGGGTGGGTGATGTCATCCGAGGGCATGGACACCACCGGCATCATGGTGATGGAGCCATGGCGCTGATGGATGCGGCCGCAGCGTTCGTAGATCTCCGCCAGGTCGGAATAGAGATAGCCGGGATAACCCTTGCGCGCCGGCACGTCCCCCTTGGCGGTGGCCACCTCGCGCAAGGCCTCGGCGTAGTAGGTCATGTCGGTCATCACCACCAGGACGTGGCGGTCCAGGTCGTAAGCCAGGTATTCGGCGGCGGTGAGGGCGGTGCGGGGCAGGGTCAGGCGCTCCACCGGCGGGTCGTCCGCCAGGTTGATGAACATGACCACGTTGCGCAGTACGCCCGAGCTGGCGAACTCGTCCCTGAAAAACTTGGCGTCGGCATAGGAGACGCCCATGGCGGCAAAGACCACGGAGAAGCTGGTGTCCTCGTCCTTTAATCTGGCCTGGCGCACGATCTGGGCGGCGAGCCGGTTGTGGGGCAGGCCGGAGCCCGAGAAGATCGGCAGCTTCTGGCCGCGGACCAGGGAGTTGAGGCCGTCGATAGTGGAAATGCCGGTCTGGATGAACTCCCGCGGGTAGGTGCGTGCCGCCGGATTGATGGCGGAGCCGGCCACGGGGCGGCGGATGTTGGACAGGATGGGCGGCCGGTCATCCCTTGGCTCTCCCAGCCCATTGAAGACCCGGCCCAGGAGTTCCGGCGATAGGGCGATCTCCACCGGCTCGTCCAGGAAGCGCACCCAGGTGGATTCCAGGTCCAGGTCGTCCGTACCCTCGAAGACCAGGATCAGGGTCTCGTCATGGCTGGCTCGGATGACCTGACCGTTGCGCCGGGTACCGGCGTGATCCCGGATCAGGACCCGGTCGCCAAAGGCGATGCCAGGGGTCTGTTTCATCACCAGCAGCCCGCCCCGGGCCTCGGCGGCGGTGCGGTATTCTTTGATGCTCATTACGATTCCCAGCTTATGCGTTGGTGATGGCCGCCCTTTCCGGCTTGGCGTAATCCAGCCGCATCTTCTCGAACTGGCGTCCGGCCTCCTCGCGCAGCGCCATGATCTTGTCCACTTGATCGCTGTCGTACATGGACTTGCAGCGTCGTGCCCGGGCCATGAGGGGCAGTTGTTGCAGCTCCTGCACCGGCACGCCCAGTTCGATGAGGGCCGCGCCGCGTTTGAAGATGAAGATAGCCAGGTCGAGCAGAGCGAACTGCTTGCGCGGCGAGCAGAAGGTATCCACCTCGTCCAGGGCGCTCTGCTGGAGCACGCCCTCCTTGATGAGGGCCGCCCCCTCCAACTCCCAGCGCTGGGCGGAGGACAGGGCCTCGGGGCCCACCAGGTTGACGATGCGCGACAGCTCGGCGTCCCGGGCCAGGAGGGCCAGGGCCTCGGTGCGGCGGCGCTCCCAGTCGCGGCTGATCTCCTTGTGCCACCATTCCGCGGCGGTGTGGACATGGCCGGAGAAGCTGGTGACCCAGTCAATGGAGGGGTAGTGACGGGCGTCCGCCAGCTCCTTCGACAGGGCCCAGAAGGTCTCGATGATGTCCTTGGTGTGGCTGGTCACCGGCTCGGAGAAGTCGCCACCCGGGGGCGAAACCGCGCCAATGAGGGTCACCGACCCGGAGCCGGCCCCGTGGGTCTCCACCCGGCCGGCGCGCTCATAGACCGCCGCCAGCCGCGAGGCCAGATAGGCCGGATAGCCTTCCTCCACCGGCATCTGGCCAAGTCGGCCCGAGACCTCGCGCAGGGCCTCGGCCCAGCGGCTGGTGGAGTCGGCCAGCATGACCACGTCGTAGCCCATGTCCCGGTAATACTCGGCCATGGTGATGCCGACATAAACCGAAGCCTCCCGCGCCACCACCGGCATGTTGGAGGTGTTGGCCACCAGCAGGGTACGCTCCATGAGTTTGCGGCCGGAGTAGGGGTCGTCGAGCTGGGGGAAGGTCTCCAGGACATCCACCAGTTCGTTGCCGCGCTCGCCGCAGCCCACATAAATGACGATGTCAGCGTTGGACCATCGCGCCACCTGCTGCTGCACCACCGTCTTGCCGGCGCCGAAGGGCCCGGGCACCGCCCCCTTGCCGCCCTTGA
>JBFZDM010000145.1:0-4906 GCA_041307365.1 Chromatiaceae bacterium
GCCATATTTGAACACCAAGTCCCCACATCATTATTAGATGTCATGACATGAAGAAGTTGTTATTGTTCTGTCTGTTCGCAACCGCTACCCAAGGTGCTGAACCCATCGTCCGTCAAGGTAGCATCTGTCCGCCGGGCTACTATCGCCACGGTGCATACTGCACGCCCGCTCGACCCGATACCAAGCCAGCGATTCCCCGCGAAGGGTCCACCTGTCCCCCTTATTTTTACCGTAGTGGAAATTACTGCATCCCTTCAAAGGCGGGCATAGAACCGCCACTGGTCAGGCAGGGTTCCTCTTGTCCCCCGCACTATTACCGAAACGGAATCTATTGCATAAAAGCGAAATAGTCAGCTACTAAAGGATGCTTCCCAACGACTTAAGATTCCGCCGTTTGAGCACTAATGCCAAACGACGCAAAGAGGGCAAAGAGATGTATAAAAAAACTTTAGCATTGATTCCGTTCAGTCTGGTGATGGTAACGGCCCTTGCCGCAGATATTACCGGCGTCAGTGTGGAAACCCTAGTTAAAACCAATCAAACGTGGGATGGTACCGTCCTACCCGCCTATCCAACCAGTTCACCGGAGATCAGTGTGCTCCGCTTCAACATTGCCCCAGGGGCTCAGTTACCCCCTCATCATCATCCGGTGATTAATGTTGCTTATATCATCAAAGGGGAACTGACGGTAACCACTGATCAAGGGTTGCAGAAACAACTCAGGGCCGGGGATGCGGTGGTGGAACTGGTAAACCAGATACACTTTGGTAAAAATGACGGGACTGAGCCGGTGGAACTGGTGGTGGTCTATGCCGGTACCAATGGCCAGGAGGTAACCGTGCTTGGGGAGCAAGGCTTACGCTGATGACCGATCAGAGGTAAGTGATTGACGCAAAGCTGCAAATATTGATTTCGCCGTTGGCTCAAGGACTGCTTTCGCCATCAAAATGCGCCTAAGGTGAGCTGTTCCGCATCATGGCAAATCTGAACATGGGCACATTGGCTTTGCTGGCCACCTGAAGGGGTAGGGGGTTCTGCCTTCCCCCCACTATTCCTCACTTGCCTTCGTCAGCATCGGAATAAACTGTTCTTTGCGAGATACAAGACCTGGAAGGAACATGGTCCCATCCGATACCTCAGATTTAAATGCCTTTTCGGCCAGAGCTTTTTCCTCATTGCCCCCCAGGAGCATGGTGCTATTTAAATTGAGCGTATCGATGACGCAGAAATACAGCAGATCAAGGTGCTCCCGTTGCTTATAATCCGCCATGGCCTCAAGTATCGAGTCCCTGCGGGCCAGGATGGTGGCGGAGCTTAGGGTTTCGGCCACCCCAAAGCCAAGTCTGCGGCCGTTGATGGTAAATACCTTGATATCGCTCGTAAGAATCTCGGCGGCTGTGAGGTCTTCAACATTCGACTTCGCGGTGAAAAGCTCCATGGCAAAGCCATGCACGTCATCAATGCCAGCGGTCGTCTGCAAGTAGGCGGCAACCTCGCGATCCCGGGCTGTCGTGGTGGGCGAACGGAATTCCAGGGTGTCGGAGAGAATGCCGCCCAGTAACAGGGTTGCCAGGCGTGCGTCGATCGGTTTCCTGTTCTGGATGAACATGTCCGCGATGATGGTCGATACGCTTCCCCACGGACGGATCGTGATGGCAATGGGATGATCAACGGTCAATGGCGCATCCCCTAGGGCGTGGTGATCAATGATTTCCACGAGATTCCCTTCTTGAAAGTTGGGTGGGGCCTGGGTTCGTTGATTGAAATCCACGGCGGCAACATCCTTGTTCCTGAAGTCCTCGATGAGCACGGGGGCTGGATAGTGAATCTTGTTCAATAAGTATTGGGTCTCCTTGTTCAGTTCGCCGGTCCGTGCGGGTATTCCCTGATAATAGGCGGCCGCACTGATAGCCCCTATGATGGCATCCGTATCAGGATTCAGGTGGCCGACAAAGTAGGTTTCCGCATGCAGTGGCGGAACCGCGCAAATGATTAACCCCAGAACGACCAAGAAGAACTTACGCGGATTGCAACGTAGGGATTTCATAATCAGACCCCCCTGGACACAGGAACTTGAAGTTAAGCGGTTCTGCCACCTAGGAGAGCGAGCCGCAGCGGGTTTGCAATGGGTTTCGGGACAGGATTGAAGGCTCAGCCAACTTATCCTCACTCGCCAGGTGCCCAGCCTCATTTGGATAGGCATTGATGGGGACGTTTGAGTTTGAGCATTTCCAGATTACCCATGTACCAATCATTAGAAAATTAGCAATGATGGCAAATGGTTGGCGCACAGTAACCGTTCAGAGACCCGGCATTGGAGCCGGTAACCCAGCCGCCGCACGCCCGGCGCGACGCTCGGCGATCACGCCGGCTAGATAGGGCCAGGGTAGATGACCGCGTAGGCGACAGGTTTCGATCACGCTGGCGAGCAGGGTGAAGGTGCGCGATCCGGCCGCACAGCGGGTTCCCATCATGATGCGGCGGGCAATGACCCAGTGGCGCAGCGCTTGCTCGGCGGCGTTGTTGGTGATCGGCCACTGGGGATTGCGCAGCACCTGAAAGATCGCCTCCCAGTCGTTCCAGAGCTCCCCGGCCAAGGCGCGCGTCTGCGTGACGGTGCCCGCGTAGAGGCACGCAGGCGGCATGCAGCGCGTCGAGCCGTGTGGCATGGATGGACGGCAAATCGACCGGTGGGCCGTCTCGCGCGGCATGAATGGCACCCATCAGGGTGTCAAAGGTCTGTTGCACCCGCTGCCCGAAGGCCTGTGCCTCGCGGTCGTAACTGTCGATCAACCCCTGCGCCTTGCGCGTGAGGTGCGCCCAACAGCGTAGGCGTTGAGGGAAATGGCGATAGGCCTGCCAGCCGTCGCTCATCAGCCAGCCAGCGAAGCCCGGCAGGAGGCGGTCGAGAATCTCGCGCCCGCGCTTGGCTTCATCAAGCTGGCTGAGACTGTGGTCGCTCAGGTGCATCGGTCAGGGGGCGGTTTCATCGGGCGCCGAAGAGGCGCTTATCTTGGTCTGACGGAGGGTTACGGTCAAGGGGGGTCTCTGAACGCTTACGCGCAAGGTATCTTCGAAGAAGCCCATGGCGCTGGTCGCGCTCTGGCCATATTCGGTGGAATCCCACCGGCTGGTTTGAAGGGTCATGACTGTTTTCCCCTAAATCGCGGGTTATGCCGCCTCATCCAATTCAGGCAATCTCGCCCGCTTGCTGACGGAGAGCACCTCCAGGCCGACCAAGTGACCGGCGGCGTCATAATCGCCCAAGATGCCAGGCTCGATTTCTCGGGTGGTTGCCACGGACGCCGGGGAGATCTCGAAGTAAGCCGCATCCGCTTCAGGATCGAATTCGAGTTTCATACGTCGTTTACCTCATCGTCGAAATAGGCCGTCACGACCGAGACGGGCTCGCGCGTTTCGTTATAGATCACCCGCAGGACTCGGAACGCCCGTTCTGGAACAGGATAGAGTGCGTGCGCCAGGCTCTCGTCGTGCGCGTCGTTTTCGGTCCTGGCGGGATAGCTCAATGCCTGGCGGACCCACTCCAGCGAAATCCCGCGCCTCAGACAAGGCTTGCGTGCATGATCGGTCAGCACGAAATCCATGTCGCAACCTCCAGTCAATCGAACAGGCTCCCCTGCTGTGGCACCGGCGGCGCCGTGGCGGCAGACAAGGACGATGCTGGAGGCAAGCGCGTTGGTGTCGTTGCCAATCACTCGTCCCGGTTTCTCAGTACGCATCGGCCAAGTTCCAGTAAGTGAAAACCCTGAGCAAATTAAGGCGTCAAGAAAAGTTTCCCAACCCTTGCTACTCGTATCGCTATCGGTCTCTGACTGCTTAAAGGCATAGAAAATGGTGACGGGCGATGAGGGATGGCTATGCTGCGCGAGGCGGTGTATGGCCTTAGTCATGCCGTCGAGGAAAAACGCTTGCGCTTTGTCCTTACTGCCGTGCCGATAAGGCGAGGCGATCAGTTCTTCAGCCTTAGGAACAGCGATAGTCGCGAACAGTCCGGGAAAAACAGAGCGAAGCGTGCGACGCAGCCAGACATAGAAGAAGTCCGATAAGTCTGCACCTTTGAAGGCTTCGGGAGTAGCTTGTCCAGGTGGCCGCCCTTGGCGGGGCCTAGCCCTATCCATTGCCGCCGCCCGGCGGAGGTGTAGCGCGCCTGCCAAGACCGAGTTAAACTCGCGGTCACTACCAGGTACAGCCCGGCCCCGTCCGGATGCCGCCCCGGGCCGATGGTGTCCACCTTGCGCGAGTTGAGTTGTTTAGCCGCCATTTCCGCCCCCGTCCCAAACCTCCCCGCTCAGTCATCCCCAAGCCGCGCGCGGCCCGATCAAGCGGCGGATTTTGCCGTATGGCATCTCACGCTCCACTCACCATCCATCACTCATCACTCGCCATTCGCCACTCACCACGCGCCACTCACCACTCACCATGACCCTAGACCACCTGCGCGACCCCCAAACCCCCATCGCCGTCGTGGGCCTCGGCTACGTCGGCCTGCCCCTGGCAGTCGAGTTCGGCAAGCATCGCCCCGTGGTCGGCTTCGACATCAATCCCGCGCGCATTGCCGAACTCCAGGCCGGTCACGACAGCACCCGCGAAGTCAGCCCCGCCGACCTCGCCGCCGCTGGCCACCTCACCTGCACCAGCGACCTTAACGACCTGCGCCCCTGCCGCATCTTCATCGTCACCGTCCCCACCCCGGTCGATGACTACAAGCGCCCCGATCTCACGCCCCTGCTCAAGGCCTCCGCCACCGTCGGCCAGGTCCTCAAGCCCGGCGACCTGGTCATCTACGAATCCACCGTCTATCCCGGCTGCACCGAAGAAGACTGCGTCCCCGTGCTCGCCCGCGCCTCCGGTCTGACCTACCTCCACGCCGACCGCCGCCCATCCG
>JBFZDM010000162.1:0-5873 GCA_041307365.1 Chromatiaceae bacterium
CCGGCACTCATCAGCCAAAGGGCCTGGAGATGGCAATGACCACGAAGGGCCGCCTATGCGGCATCAGTCTGGGTCCCGGCGACCCGGGACTCATCACCCGCCGTGCCTGGGAGTTGCTGAATGGCGACGCCCTCTGGACCTACCCCGTGCGCAAGCCGGGCGGCGACAGCTTCGCCCTGGATATCGTCCAGCGCGCTGGACTGGCGGTGCCGAAATCCGCCATTGCCCTCTGTTTTCCCATGACCCACGACGCCGAGATCCTTGCGAGGCATTGGCTGATGGCGGCCCAAACCATCCTGGCGCACCTGGCAGGGGGACGGGAGGTCTCTTTCCTGGTGGAGGGCGATGCCTCCACCTATTCCACCTTTGGCCACCTGGCGCGCACCGTCACCGCCCTGGACCCGGAGATTCGCCTGGAGGTGGTGGCCGGCGTTACCTCCTATCAGGCCGCCGCCGCCCACCTCGGTCTTCCCCTGGCGGACGCGGACGATACCCTGGCCATCCTCCCCGCCGGCTATGGCATCCACACCATCGATCACCTGCTGGACGAGTTCGACTCCCTGGTCTTGCTTAAGGTCAAACCCCTGCTGAGTGACATCATCGACTTGTTGGACAGGCGCGGCCTGCTGCCCCATGCCCGGTTTGTCGAAAAGGTGGGGTGTCCCGATGAGCGCACCATCAGCGACCTGACCCAGATTCGCGGCGAGGCCGTGAACTACCTGTCCCTTCTACTGGTACACAACCCGGACCGGCCCCGGGGCGACCGGACGCGCGGCTGTCGCCAGAGGACGCCTCGGGGCGGGGCGGCCCAATGACGCACACGTCTCCCCGTCTCGCCTTGATCGCCATCACCAGGCAGGGCGCCCGCCAGGCGGAGGCCCTGGCCGCGCGCCTGGCCGCGAGGGGAAGCGATGCCCATCTTGTGATCGCCGACAAGTTCGCCGGCCCCATGGCTTCCGTGGCTGGCCATTCCAACCGGGTGATCGCCTACCAGGGCCCCTTGAGCGACCAGATCGGGGGTCTGTTCTCGGGCTACGACCAGATCGTCTTTTTTGTCTCACTGGGGGCGGTGACCCGCCTCATAGCCCCCCATCTCAAGTCCAAGGAGCGGGATCCCGGCGTCCTGGTGGTGGACGAGGCCGGGCGCTTCGTCATCCCGGTCCTATCAGGTCATGTGGGCGGCGCCAATGCCTTCGCCGAGTACCTGGCCGCCCTGCTGGGCGCCACCCCCGTGATCACCACCGCCTCGGATGTCGGCCAGACCCTCGCCGTCGATATCCTGGGCCGGGAACTGGGCTGGAGGCTGGAGGCCCCCAGGATCAACGTCACCCGCGTCTCCGCCCATGTCGTCAATGGCGAGCCTGTCGCCCTGGTGCAGGAGGCCGGGGTCCGGAACTGGTGGCACCGCGAGACGCCCCTGCCGGCCAATATCCGCCTGTTCGAGCGCTTCGAGGAGGTCGACCCGAAGGCCTTTCGGGCCCTGCTCTGGGTGACGCATCGCCAGATTCCACCGAGCCTCTGGCAAGGATTCAAGGAAAATCTCGTCGTCTATCGCCCACCCCTGGAGCGTCATGAACAGCCTGCCCGGCCGGCGGGATCTGACTTCAGCCCCCGTGGCGAGTATGCAGCGATGGGCGAACATGCGCGGCTCCCGGTGCAAGACGGTGACGGCCGGCCTCGCCGCGGCTTGGCGAAAGGGTCGGGCTCCCAGGGCGCATCACCCGGCATCAGGGTTATCCTCGGCCTTGGCTGTGACCGGGGCACCTCGCTGGAAACCCTGGAGGAAGCGGTCAACCAGGCCCTCGCCTCCGTCAATCTGCATCCGCGAGCGGTCGCGACCATCGCCACCATCGACAAAAAGCGCGACGAAGCGGCCATCCTCTCCCTGGCCGCCCGCCATGGCTGGCCCTTGCGCCTCTTCGGTGCCGAGGCGCTGGCCCAAGTTCCGGTGCCCAACCCCTCCGAAACCGTGCGGGCGCACATGGGGACACCCGCCGTGGCGGAAGCGGCGGCCCTGCTCGCGGCCAAAACCCACATGGCCGACTTGCTGTTGGCGAAATTCAAATACCTGGGCCGGGATGGTAAGAACGCCACGGTTTCCATCGCCAGGAGGCGCGCACATGACTGAAGGCCCGACCGAACTGAAGGCGGGGAGCAAGCCTGGAGGCGCGCCTGGCGATAGGTCGCGAGGCAGGATCCAGATTGCGGTTGGAGACGTGGCGGGAGCCATGTCTGGCGTTACTGCTGTCAACAGGGGGAAGGCACGCCTGGAGTCAAGTCCGGGGCCGAGACCGGAGGCATGACCAAGGGCAAGATATATCTCGTAAGCCTGGGTCCCGGCGCCCCGGAACACATGAGTCTGCGCGCCCGCCAGGCCATCGCCGAGGCCGAGGTGGTGATTGGCTATGGCACCTACATCAAACTGATTCAGGACCTCCTGACCGGCAAGGAGGTCATCCGCAAGGGCATGACCGAGGAGATCGACCGCTGCGTCGAGGCCCAGGGGCAGGCCAAGCTAGGCAGGCGGGTGGCCCTCATTTCCTCCGGCGACATCGGCGTCTATGGCATGGCCGGCCCTGCCTACGAGGTGCTGCTGCGATCGGGCTGGCGGCCGGGGGGCGATATCGAGGTGGAGTTGGTCCCTGGCAGTACCGCCCTCTCCGCCTGCGCCGCCCTGGTCGGCGCCCCCCTGACCCACGATTTCTGTTCCATCTCGCTGTCCGACCTCCTGACCCCCTGGCCCCTCATCGCCCGGCGACTCGAAGCCGCCGGGCGCGGGGATTTCGTGATTGCCCTCTATAACCCGCGCAGCGGCCGCCGCACCCAGCACCTGGTCGAGGCCCAGCGCATCCTCTTGCGCCACCGCAAACCCGAGACGCCGGTGGCCATCGTCAAATCCGCCTACCGCGAGGGCCAGGAGATCCAGTTGGTCCGTCTCGATGGCATGGCGGATTGTGAGATCGGCATGCTCTCGACGGTGCTGATCGGCAACGCCAGCAGTTATATCCGGGAAGGGCTCATGGTCACGCCACGCGGTTATGCCGACAAATACCCTGGCATGGCCGGCGACCCCAGGGTGGGTGAAAGGGCCGGCCGCTCCCTGAGCCTGGGTCTGGAGGGCTGGAAGGCCTGTGTGCGAGACCAGTTGCGGCGGACCCAGGGGGAGTCGCTCGGCGCGGTGGCGCGCCGATTCGAGGCACCCATCGGAGAAATCCTCCAGGCCATCGGCGAAGCCGGCGAAGGCGATGCCGCGGGCGACTTAGTCGCGGCCCCGGCGCGCGCCGGAGCCGCGATCCATGCCTGGGAGGCGGCGCGCGCCTGGGGGCCCGTCCGCATCGAGATTGAAAACGAGGCGGGCGGGACGGCGGAATGGGTGCTGGATCGCCTTGAATCCGCATGGAAGGATGGCTGGTTCCTCATCGAGGCCCCGAGCCTCCGCGCGCGTATCGACGCCTCGCGCATCGCCCGTGCCTGGTTCCTGCGCCAGGGTGATAGCCGGCGGGAGATCCATTTCCTCGACGCCTCGGGCAAGGCCATCCTGACCCTGGCGCTGGTCCGCCAGGAGTTTGGCTTGGATCCCCTGGCCGAGCAAGGCTTCTCCCGGGCCTGGCAGGGCCTGACGGAATCAGCGGCATGACCAGCGCCCTGATTCTGCCCCTGGCCCTCGCCCTCGACGCCTGGCTGGGGGAGCCGCGACGCCTTCATCCCCTGGTCGGTTTTGGGCGGCTGGCGCAGACCCTGGAAGATCGCCTGCATTGTGATTCCATCTGGCGGGGGGCCCTGGCTCTCTTGCTGCTCATCCTGCCCCTGACCCTGGTCGCTATCCTGATCGACCGGCTGCCATGGAGCTTGGCCTTCGACATCCTGCTGCTCTATCTCGCCATCGGCTGGCACAGCCTGGGGGAACACGCCGGACGGGTGCGCGAGGCCCTGGCCGCCGGCGACCTGCCTGGCGCACGGCAGGCGGTGGGCTACATGGTCAGCCGCGATACCTCCAGCCTCGACCCGGACGCCATCGCCAAGGCGACCGTCGAATCCACGCTGGAAAACGGCAACGACGCCCTCTTCGGCGCCATCTTCTGGTTCCTGGTGGCGGGCGCGCCCGGCGTCCTGGTCTATCGCCTGTCGAACACCCTGGATGCCATGTGGGGCTACCGCAACGAGCGCTATCGGCGCTTCGGCTGGGCCGCGGCGCGCCTGGATGATGTGCTGAACTGGGCGCCGGCGCGGCTGACGGCCCTGAGCTATGCCCTGGCGGGCCATTTCACCCGGGCGCTGGCTTGCTGGCGTCGCCAGGGACCGGGCTGGAAGAGCCCCAACGCGGGGCCCGTGATGGCGGCCGGGGCGGGCAGCCTCGGCTTGCTGCTGGGGGGTCCAGCGACTTATCACGGCATCCCCCAGGAGCGGCCCCTGCTTGGCGAGGGAAGACCGGCACGGGCGGAGGACATTGATCGCGCCCTGGGACTGATACGGCACTCCCTGGCCCTTTGGGTCCTCGCCGTCCTGATCGGAGCAGGCTTGATCCACCATGTCGCGGGCTGAATCACTGGCGAGGCTCCGCCTCGATCCGACCCTCGCTCCCTACCCGGTGCCTTGCCGGCAGCCGCCGCCCAATGGATACCGCGCGCCGGGAAGCCCAGACCCTCTGGCAGTGGCCTTGCGTGCCCGGGACATCCCCGACACCCGGCACCACGGCGGCCGGCCGCGCGTGGCGGCGGACCTGTATGGCATTGCCCTCGAGGAATGGCTCGACCTCTCCACCGGTATCAACCCCCATGGCTGGCCGGTGCCCGCCATCCCCCCATCGGCCTGGGCGCGACTGCCCGAGGACGAGGACGGGTTGGAGCAGGCCGCGCGGGCCTATTACGGCGCCGGGCACCTGCTGCCCGTGGCCGGTTCCCAGGCCGCGCTCCAGGCCCTACCCCGGCTGCGCCCCCCCTCGCGGGTAAAAGTCCTCACCCCTGGCTACGCCGAACATATCGCCGCCTGGCGCGGGGCGGGTCACGCGGTTGTGGCCATCGAGGCGGAGGCATTGGAGTTCGCGGTCCCGACAGCCGACGTGCTGGTGCTGATCCATCCCAACAACCCCACTGGCGCGCGTTTCCCGGTCGATCGGCTGCTCGACTGGCATGCCCAGCTCGCCCTCCGCGGCGGCTGGCTGGTAGTCGACGAGGCCTTCATGGACGTTACACCCGATCACAGCCTCTGCGACCTGGCCGGTCGCCCCGGCCTCATCGTCTTGCGCTCCCTGGGCAAGTTTTTCGGCCTGGCCGGGGCCCGGGTGGGCTTCGTCTGCGGCCCGCCCGGCCTGCTGGCGCGACTCCATCGCCTACTCGGCCCCTGGACCCTCAATACCCCGGCGCGCTGGGTGGCCAAGGCCGCGCTTGGGGACCTCGACTGGCAGGGACAGGCCCGACTTAGACTCGTCGCCGAAGGGGAGCGGTTGCGGGCCCTGCTCGCCCGGCACGGACTCGAACCCCAGGGTGGATGCGCCCTGTTCCAATGGGCGCGGACAGCCACCGCCCCCGACCTGCATGAGGGACTGGCGCGTCAAGGGATACTCACCCGACACTTCGAGGATCCACCCAGCCTGCGCCTTGGCCTGCCGGGCACGGAAGCGGACTGGGCGAGACTGGATGCCGCCCTGACCAGGGTGACCAGCATGACCGCCGGTCCCGCCCAGGCCGTAGCAAGCACCCCGAGGATCAGGACTCCAGCGGAACAGGACGCGACCGCGGACGAGGGATGCCACCGGGCCCGCGTGCTCACGAACCCCGCCGTGGCATTGCCATGAAAGCCAGGACCTGGATGATCCAGGGCACGACCTCGGATGCCGGCAAGAGCCTGCTGGTGACGGCCCTGGGCCGCTGGCT